>DASQYF010000104.1:0-8660 GCA_035639375.1 Nitrososphaeraceae archaeon | reverse complement strand
AGAGAGAGGATGTCTTTGAAGCCTACCAACAATCTTTTATGCAAAAAATAAATAAGTATTTGCAATGAGAGTATAATAGATTATGTAGTCTTAAGATTGTAATAATAACAATAATAATAATAATAATATTTCATCTAATTACAAAATTAACTATCTAACCAGGTTCTTTATTTGTAAAGAAAGCCGAAATAATAGAAGACTACTTTTTCCTATGATGAAAAGGATTATGATTAACTTGTTGTCTTCAATGTTGAATGTTATATGAAAGATCAATCAAACAATACAAATCAATAGTAATAATAATAATAAAGATTAGTGTCTCAAATGACAATACAAGCATATAGACAAATTGAATGTTAATAGGCAAAAAAAGTATGAAAATCTTACGTAGGTCATAAAGAAAATTATTTACAATATGATATTCAAAGAAAGGTTGCTTCATATACAACAGCAGAAAACTATTCTAACATTATCTCCATCTTTAATTTTTTTGTATAGGTAATTATCTCTTGCAAGCTACAAATCCAATTATCTAAAACTATTTTTCAGCTCCTGCGAATCTAGCCCCTTAATATTGATGTAAGCTAAGAAAAATCAATCCAAGCTCTTTTGCAACCTTTATCTCTTCAATGCTTCTAAATCTAAGCTTAACTAACAGAAATAGTTAGTAGAATATTATATATCTATCTTAAATATATAACTGGTATATACTTATTTTGAAGATAATACTAAAAAAATGCAAGGCTGAGATAATTCGTGGTGTTGAGAATATAATTAATATAGAACTGCAATTAATACGTTAATACAATACAGATAGATACCGTAGCAAGAATTTGATTGACCTAGAAAAATTAATAACTTATATGTACATATAGAAAAACAATTTTGCACAGACTTTATTTGGAGTAGATAGAAATTTGTAAATGTATAATGTATATTATACAATATATTTCTATCAGTAAAAGAGCTGGATAATTCCTTCATAAAATATTATCTTAAATCTCCTATATCAAAGGGCTTTTGAATTGAACCTAACATATATAGCATCTTTTTGATATAATTTTCCTTTGATGGAACCTCGATTAATTTTCTTCGATAAAACATTATTAAATGCTCTATGAAGCATTTAACTTCTTGTTTGTCTTCCCTTGACGATAAATGAGTAAGTATCATTGCATACCAATATTCCACTAAGACATTTTCTCCATACTTCTCTTCTATCTCTAATAAGAACGCAAAATTAGAATGACATTTTCTGCATAATCCATTATTAGCTTGTGTGAAAGATTTTTCTTCAAAATGACCACACGTTGCTTTCATTTATATTAATAACAATTCTTTGATAGTATTTGAATATAGTGGCCTGATTAATGGATATAATACACATACAGACATCGAAACATAAAGTTAACGTATCTTAGATTAAAGAACGATAAAAATAGATATTTATATGACCTAACGAATATAAAAAATGCAAAGTATCTTTAAAATAGGTATGGAAAAATACAAATCTAAAGAATAGTTAGATAATATTATCTAAAGAATAGAGATATTAATAACATCGTATATACTCTATATTGTATGAGTACTGAAAGAAAGAATACACTACTAAAACGGGATCAGGCTCTAAATGATGCAACTAATGGACAGTTAGGAGAAGAACCAAGGCAAGTACCCTTACCTGGATCATCGAAACCTGAATTTGATAATATTAGAGATTCGCATATGAGGACTGCTCGTAAAATGTCTAGAGATATTATTTAATTCAATAAATTTAACATATTTCTTGAACAGCAGATCTATTCTTTAGCATCTCAAGAAATAAATTATTATTAAAAAATATATATACACACACCATTAACAAATAATAAAGACTGTCTTTACTATCTATTTTCCCATTTAGCTTTTGCTTTTTTAATTATACTGCGACTATCAACGCTACATATATTCAACTATACATAATGCATACATGAAAGCGATAGCACAATTTGTTATGCTATTAGAATAGAATAGATGTTTGACGGCTAAGCGGGAGAACCTGACAGAAATCTCAGTCGTCGTCCTACTCTACAAGCAACTTGCTTTCAATATCTTTTATAACTATTGACTTTATATTAACAAATTCCCTAATACCATATTTATATAACTCCCTACCAGTACCGGAATGTTTTATCCCACCAAAAGGAAATCTAGGATCAGTTTTGACTATTTCATTAACTGATACCATACCGCTTTGAATTTGTCTTGCAAGATGGATACCTCTTTCAATATTATTTGTCCATATACTGGCTCCAAGCCCAAATTCTGAATTATTTGCTTCTCTAATGGCCTCTTCTTCATTACTAACAATTATTATTGGAGCAACAGGACCAGATACTCCTTCTCTTAGTATATCCATTTGATGATTAACATTCGATATCACTGTTGGTTCATAAAAATATCCTTCTCTATTAATTACGTTGCCACCTGTTAATATTTCACCACCTTTTGCTTTTGCATCGTCTACATGGTTGCTCAATACTTGTCTATGACTTTCTCTAATCAAAGGTCCAACAGTTGTCATTGGATCCATGGGATCGCCTACGACTTCTTCTTTAATGTTTTCTACAAATAGTTTCAAGAATTTTTCTGCAACTTCTCTTACTACAATAAATCTTTTTGCAGAAATGCTGCTTTGACCAGTATTGAGAAGTCTTGATTGGATTGCCATATCTACAGTATAATTTAGATCTGCATCTTCTAGAACCACAAATGGATCATTTCCTTCTAATATCAAAACAAATTTCTTTAGATTTTTGGATGCGAATTCTCCTATTTTCTTTCCTGCTCGTAGACTTCCATTTAAGGATACTGCATCAATTTCTGATTGTACAAGAAGTTCTCCTGCTTTATAATCTCCAATGACAGCTTGAAATACATTCTCTGGAAATCCTGCATCTTTGAATGCTTGTTCAATTTTCAAAGCACTACTAGGGCATTTGCTTGAATGTTTTAGAATTCCTACATTTCCAACTGTTAATGTAGGGACTGCAAATCTTATTACCTGCCAAAAAGGAAAGTTCCATGGCATAATAGCAACTACTACTCCAAGAGGCTCAAAAGATACGAAACTTTTACGAAATTCAGTAGGAATTAGCTCATCTCTCAAAAAAGACTCTGCACGTTCAGCATAATAGTCGCTAACCCATTCACATTTTTCTATTTCTGCAATTGATTGTTTTATAGGCTTGCCAGTTTCTTCCGTAATCAACCTTGCATATACTTCTTTATTTTTTCTCATAATTCGCGCCAAGCTATGCATATAGAGTGCACGTTCGGAGTTATCCAGTTTTTTCCATTGTTCTAATGCTAGCCTTGAATTTTTGACCTTTTGAATGATTTCATCAGTATCCATATTATCGTAGGTTGCAATAACTTTTCCAGTTGCAGGATTAATTGTTTCCAATTTTTTTGCCATTTCTAGAATAGGATATTATTTGCTATATACAGGATCACATATATCTCCAGAAGATTATAATGATATAAGAATTCAAGGGAGACGGTTACCATTTTGTATATCATTTAATTTCAAGTAGTATTATTTTACACCTGATAGTAAAAATCTGTAGCTGACAATATTAACGATCTTTCTGACGATCTTCATTCCTTGCAATTCTCAACTAACCTCTGATGCCTCCGCGCCTCCTCGCTTCCTGCCATAATTCTAATCAACCGGAGGTAATTTACTTAATTTGTAGGAGTTTATATTAATGCATAAGATTAGGTGACTTCCACATAATTTCACTATGTAGGATAATATATAGAAAAGCAGTATTTATTCTTCCCGTCATTTGCCTGAAACTGATATATAGTATATAAATTGATGTGGACCAATACTCCATTACGTATATAATATTATTTAATTTCCGCTAGGTAATTTGATATATATTTTACTTTGTTTGTTTAATGAAAATATATGGTAGCAGAAGAAAGTCTTGTTAGCTCTGAGGTTCATTTAAAGCAACGTCCATTAGGCATGCCTTCTGAAAGTACCTTTGAGATTGTTAAAGTAAATGTTCCAGATCCAAAAGACGGTGAATTCTTGGTACATAACATATGGATGTCAGTAGATCCCTATATGCGTGGACGTATGAAAGAAACTAAAAGCTACATACCTTCATTTCGATTAGGACAACCTCTTGAAGGTGGATGCGTAGGTCGAATTATAAAATCAAAAAATAATGAATTTAAAGTAGGTGAATACATCCTAGGGAATTTTGGTTGGAGGGAGTACTGGCTCTCTAATGGTAGTAACGATGTTATGAAGATTGACCCAAAGATGGCACCAATCCAATGGTATTTGGGTATCTTGGGTATGACAGGTCTTACAGCCTATGTTGGACTTTTAAAAATTGCTGAATTATTAAATGGCAATAGAGATAATAATACTATTTTTGTCTCTGCAGCAGCAGGAGCAGTAGGTTCTGTAGCATGCCAGATAGCAAAGATAAAGGGTTATCGTGTTATAGGAAGTGTTGGATCACAAGAAAAGGTAAAGTGGCTACTTGATCAAGCTGGAATAAATTATGCTTTCAACTATAAAGAAATAGGAGGAGGAAGAGAAGAAAACAATATCTCCTCTGAGTTAAGAAAGTCTTGTCCAGATGGGATTGATATCTATTTTGATAATGTGGGTGGAAAGCATTTAGAGGCAGCCATTGATAATATGAAAGTATTTGGAAGAATTGTACTTTGTGGTATGATATCACAGTATAATCTCTCCTCTCTTCCTGTAGGACCTTCTAATCTCTTTTTAGCTATAACTAATCGACTTAAGCTTCAGGGTTTTATTGTTAGAGATCATTACAATATGCTAAATGAGTTTTATGCTGATATGTCAAAATGGATTAGTGAAGGAAAGATAAAATGGGATGAAACAGTGTTTGAAGGTTTAGAAAATGCACCTAAAGCTTTCTTGGCACTGTTTAAAGGAGAAAATACTGGCAAAATGCTTGTTAAGATAGGACCCGATGCATTAGTATAAAGCGATATCTAATATAATAGTTAAACATGTTACTTCGATGTGTAATGCCTTATTAGAATTTATATAAAACATTAGCATACAAAGGAAGTTTAGGTAAAATGCTGCAACAAAGAACAGCTGAAGAACACTGCTAGAAAATAGTAGAATCAAGTATAAAGAAGCTGGTGCACAGGAGGAAGTAATGCCTGCTGTTCTTAAACAAAACTTGCAAGAAGAACAGTTATTGCCGATTGTATTATGGATGGATAATATACCAGTAATACTTGACCAACTATGGCCAAAAATTCAATCTGCAGCTACAATTAGTAAGCAATAGGAAGGAACTAGCTCATAGAGTGGCATGCGCAACTGTAAAGAAAAATACAAGAAAAAGGGAAATGATGTACAAAGAAAGGGAATTAGATCTAGGGAATAATTTGAAACCTAGATCTAGAATAAAATTTTAATAAATTTTTAATCAAAATCAAATAAATCGCCAATAAATCCTCTCTTTCTTGTGCGTCTATTAAAGTAATCATCGTCATAGTCATCATCATAGTCTCTTCTTCCATAATGATATTTCTGGTAATGTGCGTCTTCATATCTGCTTTGAACATTTGCTATTTTGTCTATCTCTCCTCTATCTAACCATACTCCTTTACACTGGGGACAATAATCAATATCAGCTTCATACTTTTGCATTATTTGCATCTGTGCTGAACAAGTTGGACATTGCAAGCAAACTTCACCTAAAATAACATGAAATAAGAGATTTACTTAAGTATGGCGTTTGCTATTGTAGTGCAAAGTGGTACAAAGTATTACTCATAGTTGAGCTTTTGTATAATAGATAGACAATATGATACAGTGAAAACTATTTGCTAATATACTCATGACGTTTATTTGTTGTTTGTCATAGAAAGATGGATTTTGCTCTTGCTTTAGACACGAGTATCTATTCTTTAATGTGGATCCTTTTCTCACTATTCATAGGTATTGCTCTTGCTATAGACATCGGAATACTAAATAGGATTGCGAAATTACTTAAGAAGACAGGCAGTAAATACAACACAGGTAATGATAGCCTTAATCAAGAGACTAAAGCATTATCACAATCATCCAAAGATCAACCATTACAAGAACAGCGAGAAAAAGGACAAACATTCCGAAGGGCTCTTATTTGGACTGTTTTGTGGATATCCCTTGCGCTTGGATTTGCTGGAATAATTTTTGTGACTTTAGGAGCAGATAATGCTCTTCTTTTTGTGACAGGTTATGCCATTGAGAAATCTCTTAGTGTAGACAATATGTTTGTGTTCTTACTTATTTTTTCCTCCTTGGCAATACCCTATATCTACCAACATAAAGTACTGATGGCGGGTATTTTAAGTGCCATTGCAATGAGAATTGGATTGATTCTTGTTGGTATTTCTTTGCTTGAGAGCTTTCACTGGATGATATACATTTTTGGAGGATTATTATTGTTCACAGGAATACGTATGCTTATACAAAAGAAGGAAAAGAAGATAGAAGTAGAAAAAAATATTGCAGTTAGAATGATGAAGAAATTAATCCCTGTTTCTTTAGAATTAGATCATAATAAATTCTTGACACACAAGAACGGTGCTCTTTATGCCACTACAATGCTTGTTGCTCTAGTAATAGTTGAAATGACTGATTTAGTATTTGCATTAGATTCTATACCGGCTATCTTGGCAATTACTACTGATTCATTTATAGTGATAACTTCAAATATTTTTGCGATTCTTGGTTTGAGAAGCCTCTACTTTCTTCTTGCAGGTATGATGGATAAATTCTATTATTTAAAGCCCGGGCTTGCCTTAATCCTGTTTTTCATAGGAATTAAGATGGTAATATCAGACTTTTATAAAATACCAATAACAATATCTTTAGTAGTCATATTTGCAGTTTTAGCTGCGGCAATAGTGTTATCTTTTGTTAAAACTTATAACAAGGCTTATGTAAATAATCCAAAAGGAAATATTCTTAAGAGGAAATGAAATAGTAATTCTTAACAATATTATTTAAGATCTTCAAGATAACAGCAATGCTAGAAATCTTTATTTTCATTGATACTCATTTGTTTATGTTAGTATGAGTAACAGAGGAGGCGTCACAGCATTAGTATAAAAGGAGGTTTAGAAGATAGCAACAAAATGCGAACTGAAACTATTACATTCAGATTGCCTTCTTTCCTTATAGATGAATTAAGAAAAGACGCAGAGTTAGAACAAGTAAGTTTGAATTCAGCCGTTACAAGAATCTTTTCAAATCATATACAATGGGAAAGATATGAGAGAAAGGTTGGGCTTCTTCCTATGACAAAGCCATTCTTAAAAGAGGCTTTGAATCAAATGACAGATGAACAAATTATTAATTTAGCTCATAAAATTGAGAAAGAAAGCTTCAAAAATATATTGAGATTTATGAAGGAAAATATAGAATTAGATGACTTTCTTAAATTCTTACGAACTTGGCTGACTGCTTCATGGATGCAACACAATATCACTATTAGAAATGATTCGTATCGCTTCAATATACAACATGACTTAGGGATCAAGTGGTCACTCTATGTTAAGACTCTAGTATCAGAATTATGTCAAGATGTAATTGGTAAAGCAGTTGACATTAAGATAGATGATAACCTAATATCTTTAGTGTTTACAGATTAGTAGTTATAGTAGTCTGCCCTTCATCTTAGCTATACAAATTCTCATATGGTTTCTGCAGTTGCCGAACCTTCATTACTTGTAATGAATATCAAGTTATAAATCTGTTCTGCACTACGAGGAATTTTTAATCAGCTAAAAAGATATTTTTCAAAAAATAATACAGAGGAGAAATCTTGAAATTCATTAATCTGCTATTGGGAGCGCATCTACTTGCGTAAACCTAATATAATTATATATTCGTTAATGTAGTAGTAGTCATTGTTATTTGTTGCAGCTAGTTCTTGCTATAAACTAATTATGTTATTATATTTGTCAAATGGGTTGCAAACATATTCCAAAAAGGTGAACAAGAAATGGCAAAGAAAAAAATAAGTAAAAAAGAAAGTGCTGGAGTAAAAATAATAGATTCAAAAACCAGTGACTATACGTTTTTAGACAATGATTTATTGAATCTCAAAACTACTACTATTGGTAATAATAATGATCTAGACAATACCAATAATGTGACCCCAAAGCGCTCAAAGATAAATAATGATATTCAACGCGTACGTCGAGTTGATTTAGAGATCACGAGGTCCCGTCATAAAGGAAGGACTATGGGCGGACAATCCAAGCAAAATCACTCATCTGTTTATGAGTAGTACTCGTATAGAGTATATGAGTTATTTACTTTCAGACGCTTATCTAGAACCTTCTGGAATAATCTTGGACAAAGCTACTATGGATCGACATCATTCAAGGAATTTTTCAGAGCACTATCATCTGTAAATAGTATCTGAACCAAGACCTATCGAAGTATTCTAACTCAGTCCGTGTGCTGCCTATATATATAGGCACTATAATATGATTCATGTATTTTATGTATTGTTTATACAATCCTCTTATATGTATTGATTGTTCTATTTTCATATTAGATCAATATTTTGACTATCTTGTGGCAGAAAAGGCAGCAGAAATTAAAATAG
>DASQYF010000103.1:0-7387 GCA_035639375.1 Nitrososphaeraceae archaeon | reverse complement strand
ATCCTCTTTATCGACTGAAGTATAAATGGGCTGAGATAGCTCATTCTTATTGTTTTTATTAATATTATTATTCATATTGCTAATGTTATCAGGATTCTGCGTTACTTGCTGTTGTGATAATAATGATCGATCGAAAAATCAATTAACCTGATTTTACGGCACATTCTGCAATATCATCGTTTCTCTATTGTGAGGAATTTTCTTCTGTTAAATCAACATCTAGGCATCTTTTAAAATAAAATGGCAACGCAATAGATTTTGTAGGTTTCCTCTCTTCTTCTCCTCCTCTTCTTCCATGCCATTGTAATGTTACTCTCTTGGTTAAATCAATAGTATCATTAATAACATGGGGAGCAACATAAGGCACTTCAATACCTACCAGCATATTTTTGTTATTTGTCCATGCATTTACATATTCTCTCAAGCTCATGGGAACGAGGTGATTAGAACTATTCGCTTACTCATCCTGATGGATAATTATTTGGGAGATAGCTTCCACCATAGTTGTGTTGCATATGTATGTAGCTTCTTCCAGCACTGTTATTATACTGCGAAAAAAGCACTTTGACTGGGGCTATGGCTAAGCATTTGTTACATATCTTTATTTCAAGTCCAGAAATTTCATCACGATTGCTCCAGAAGTCATAAGGTTGAGTTAGAGTACTAACACCATGATTATCGAGAGAGGGTTCTAGACCTTGTTATTTTAAAGTGGGGTGAAAAATTCTCCTAGCACATTCTTTCGCCATCTCTTTGCAATATTCATCTGTGATCTTATCTATAAGACTAGGTTCATTTTTTGATATGTAAATTGGATTAGAATGTGAAGCGTATATGCCAGACTGTCTACCAACTAAATAGTCCGTATAGCTAACAAGAATGGCATTACCGGAGTGTAGATTTCCGATATGGCGCCTAACACTCTCTTTTCTCGAGGAGTACATTCCACATGTTGCACATGCCCAATTGGGTTTAGCCATACTGCATTATCGACTTCCATACATAATGATGATGATTCTGCAGCGTGACGCTGTGTGACGTTGATTTTGTGGTGTTAGCATTAGTAAAATATACAGTATAATCATATTTAAGTTTTTTCTATAAGATATCTCTATAATCAAGAGCTAGTTGATACTTATAATGGTCTAAGAGTTTATATCAAACTATGATCTCAGATTCAAAGCCGTCATAAACGAATAGTTTAATTTTATTACTATAAAACACTATACTTATGTGAAGATCTCTCATAATGAAAAAATACATGTTATGTTGTATTTTCTGTGTTGACTTGGCAAGTAAATTATGACGACTACCACCTCAACAATTGCAACAGAAGAAACAGCAGCAGCAGTTCTATCCTCTCCCATCTCCTTCTTGAGTATAAAATCAAAACAGGAGCTGAAGGCTGTATAGATGACTATGTTAACTTGCTGAGAAGACAATCAGAATAAAAATATAGAGATTATCTGCGATTACTTCTTGGCGATTTACGAAGAGGTAAATCCTGTACTTGCATATAAAGGAAATCAAATACAGATACTTTGTTAGCCAGCCTATACTGTTTCAGAGAGCTATTTTAAAGTGAAAACATTCATTCAGATAAGAGTAAATAGGAGATATTATGAGCAATATTTGAGCTTAATGGAACCAGAGGAAGACTTAACTCCAGACGAAAAATTTTTAGATAAATGCCAAATTTGTAACGGTACTGGAAGAACCTATAACATGATGCCATGTTTATTTTGTAATGAGACAGGTCTTAATAATAAATTTGCAAATTCCTTTATAAAAAATCATATTTGCTTATGTTCAGCTACAGATAGAAAAAATTGTCCTATATGTAAGAAAAAATGTCATCACGATTCTGCATTAAGGC
Source organism: Nitrososphaeraceae archaeon (assembly GCA_035639375.1). GTDB lineage: Archaea > Thermoproteota > Nitrososphaeria > Nitrososphaerales > Nitrososphaeraceae > JAJNBK01. Next base: position 5,511 of record DASQYF010000103.1, on the reverse strand, counting down.
CACGTTTAGTAATTTCTCCCTAAAATTATTTTAGATAAAACTAGTTAACAAGTAAACTTATAACTAAATGGATCTCAACAAAACTACAACTTTACCTTTTTTATTACCACAAACAAGGCTTTCAGTAGAGGAACGAGAGTAACCTGATAAAACTATATTCTTATTTACTTTCATTATGAACTGTTTTTCAGATATCTGTTATTTTCTGCTGCGAAGTTTAAATGATTCTTCATTAACAGGTTCTTTGTAGGTAAAGGATTCAAGAATAAATTTCCTTTTCATCTAAATCCTATTAATTTCTTTGATGTATTTCTGCCTCTCTTCAATTGGCATTACATGAAAACAACTTGCAAAATATACTCAAATTCTTTTCCTTAAGTTTAGAATTCAAAATGTTTCTACAATCAAACTGACCCATTATTATTAGCATAAAGTTTCATTACCTTCTAACTGCATTTTCAGATAAATCAGTTCTTGTCACGTAAGCCTCTTTTAAAAAGTTGAATTGTTTGTGTTCCAGGTCCTGTGAAAATGTCTAAATCTGCCGTTTTTGATATTCCTATTGATCAACTCCTTTTCTATATCAGCACGCCGCTTTTCATTGTACCAAGCATTTGCCTTAGCTCTTCGTTATTATAGGCTTATACCAATCTGGAGACCTTTTCCCTCTTCCAGAGACAATATATGTAAATATATAATATATCCCGCATGTAAATGAGTATTATAGTAACAAAACTTTTCTCTGGCATGTTCATGCAATAAGAATGTCTTCAAATATAGTATTTTGTAATTTTATAATGTTATATATTATTTGATAATAATTTTATACGTATATAAATAATGCTAAAATATCTAAGTAATTTGCTGAAACAACTATATTAGCATGTATATATCATTAATATGTAGTAATTATTAGTTGCAACCATATGTTGTAGGTTCCATTGCAAATTGTATTAGAGGAAGTTCTATTAATGATTAATGAGGATTGGCAGCAAAAACAACAACAAACTTTGCCTTCTTTTGCTAAAATTCAAAAGCCAAAGACAAAAACGCCGTCATCAGTAACAATTTTAATTATAGATGATGAATTCGATACCACTTTGACTTTCAAAAGTGCTTTGAAACATCACGGATTTAAAGTTGATGTATATAATGATCCTCTATTAGCATTATCGGATTTTAAACCAAACTTCTATGATCTATTATTAATTGATATAAATATGCCACATATGAATGGTTTTGAATTATGTGAGCGCCTATTGAAAATAGATGCAAACCCCAAAATTTGTTTTATGTCATCAGGACCGATCAATCAAGAAGCACTAAGAGAAATACATCCCTCAATAAATATAGGCTGTTTTATCGACAAACCAGTTACAATTGATCATTTGATAACAAGATTAAATGCTGAATTGAATTAGATTATTAATTAGTAACAAAAAGAAAGTATTATATCATATTCTTTGTATGTTCGTGATTGTACTTTAATCCTGTTATATGAACGTACAAACAATTCCATAGCGTTAGGATTGAAGATACCTAAACATATACAATATATAAAAAAAGAATAGATCTCCATCGCTAGAAGAAGTACCTCGTTATTGTTAGATTAAAAACAAGATACACACATAAAAAATTTTCTACTTCATACATAAAATTCTACAATATCGAATTGTTTGCTAAATTCATTACTAAATGTTTGAGTATGTTTAAAGATTGTACAATCACTGTTGATGCTAAATATTATGGAGTATAACTGTTCATTGTCTACATGTCCATATATTCTGATGCAATAGAATTACAAAAAGAAATTGCAAAAAATGTAATAGCCAAGGATACCCTTCATAATAAAATAGAGTATATTTGTGGCATAGACGTATCTTATAAGAAGAATGCAGCATATTGTTCAGCTGTAATAATGAACAAAAATACCCTGGAATTGATTGAATCAGTCAATGCCAAGAGTGCTGTAAAACATCCGTATATCCCAGGACTTTTTATATTAAGAGAATCTGAACCTATACTAACTACATTGAAATTGTTAAAGAACCAATTTGACCTTTTACTTATCGATGGACATGGAGTATTACATCCAAGAAAATGTGGATTGGCCAGTTACATAGGCGTCTTAATTGATAAACCTACAATAGGCGTTGCAAAAAGTCTACTTTGTGGTTCTATAAAAAAAGACCAGTTTATAGAATATGACGCTACTGTTTTAGGATTTACAATTAAAAAAGCAGATAAAAAACAAATCTATGTAAGTATCGGTCACAACATAAGTTTAACAACAGCAATACAGATTATCAAGAACTTAATCAAAAATGAAGAATGGGTTCCAGAGCCTTTACGGATAGCCGACCTGAATTCAAAAAATCATTTAAATTTTGATCAAGACGATTGATTGCAAATAGCTGTTTAGATCCGCCTTAGCTATCCCATAGATATGTGAAGAACCAATTACTTTAATGATTAGATCTAACAATTTTTAATAGTCTAGCATAGTTTATAAACTGAATACTCACGTAAATTATATATTGTTGATAACAATAACGAAGAATTAATTAATTATCTTGTAGAATAAAAGATATCTATGTTTTCAAAGATGTTAGTTTCAATAAATGGTTCAGAAAACTCTTTTATAGCATTAGAACATGCTATTTTTTTCAAAGTTACTAGAAACACAAATTATATTCCTTTATATAATTTAGGAGTCACCTACTGTTTATATTTATTCACCAAAAATTTATGGAAAAACTCCGCACAGATTATAAAAGCAAATCTTTGAAAATACTTGAAAGATGCAAAGAGATAGCTAATAAGAGTGGAGTAAATATCAATACTGTTCGTTTAGAAGGCGATCCTGCTTCCAAAATTATTGGATATAGGGATAGGGAAAAATTTGATCTTATAATAATAGGTAGCCGTGGTATGGGTAAGTTTAAGGAAATGATAATTGGTAGTGTTTCAAATAAAGTCTTACACCATGCAAAATGTTCCAAATGTTAGTCAGATAGAATTTTCTAAAATAAAATAAAATAAAATAAATGAGAATAAGAATGTCTAACCAGTACGAAAACAAGTGTAGACATAACAAAAAGAGAGAGATATATCATTAAACAAAAAAGTAGTGTTTTTAAATAGGAAAAACCTAACGATGACTGAGTAAATATTACTATCGAGTATTTAAAAAGTTTTTCAAGGACGATGCATATTCACAGACAACTTGCAATATGTAAAGATTAAACAATACTAATTTTAATAAAGATTTTTGAATTATAAACAAATATACTCAACAGGTTATTATTAGGATTATATCATTTCAGCTACCTAAAATATTGTTATAAGAACTGAACTACTAGATTTCAAAGGCTTTACTCCTCCTTTGGCTATTACTCTATAGCCATTGTCTCTTCTTTAATAATTGAATCTAACTTTATATCATAGATGCTGTCCCTAGCCTTGGGGAAGTGCTGATGGACCAGTATTACATCTTGCAGCTAATGGTACTATAAAAAGCGGTGGAAGCAGTAGTAGATAAGGATATAAGGAGAAGGAACAGTCTCAATAAACCGGTTGGCAATACTTTTTTATTAGCTCCTTTTTTAGCTAAAGATGAATAATGCCTTCAAACAGAAACCTTTCAGAGAAATCTGAAGCCCTTGTTCTGGTTCTAGTAGGAATAGTAGCAGCAGCATCTTCAACACTATTGTTATTCCAAGCAGCATATGCGTTCAGTAGTAATGTGACTGGCATTGACAGGACAATCCAAGCCACCCCAATAGCATCATCGGAAAATCAATCATCACCATCGTCATTATCATCAAATAATGCCACCACCCTGGGCAGTAAAATTCTAAATATAAAACTTTTAGCTAATAATTTAGAGAGTAGACTTAACAAATCAGCTGCAATTTTAGAAATAACAAGTAAGTTACCAGAAGTAGGAAAGGTATCTTTTGCTAGTTCAATTAATAATACTTTACATGGTATACCCAAGGATACTGATTTAGCAAAAAGAAAAGTAGCACAAGACATTCTATCAAAGTATAACGACTTTCGTGTTATAGCTTTCCTCATGCCTAATGGTGATATATATATGGAGGAGCCGTATTCTCGTCAATTAAACCTCACTAAAACAAACTTTGCTTTTAGAGATTATTATAAAGGAGCTGTTAGTACCCATAATACATATCTTGGCAATGTAATCATTGCTGCATCTTCTGGTCTTCCACAGGCGAATATGGCGGTTCCAATTTATTCATCTGAAAATAATAATACTAATAACCCATCTTTAGTAGGAGTGTGGTTTGGTGGCCTGGACCTAGATGTTTTCAATAAATCCCTCCAATCACTCAATCTTACTGACAATGACCGTATCGTCTATGTTGACCAGCATGGTCAGAAAATAGCTGATTCAGATAAAAAACAATCAATTAATCAAAATGAAACATTTGCTAATTTTCAAAGCTTCAAAAATGCGATAGCTGGAAAGTCGGGGTCTACTATAGAAGGAATTAATGGTACAAAAATGTTAGTATTTTATCATCCAGTTAAAGCTATTCAAGCAAGGTGGGTGATTCTTGACATACAACCTTTAGTGGGACAATAAAGGATGTGAGTATTATTATATAAGAAAATAATAATATTACAAAGGCTTTAGTTCTCGCTTTGCTATTACTCTAGTCATTGCTTCTTCCTCTTTAATTGAATCTATTTTCTTTATATGCTAGATGCTGTCTCTTCTCAAGCTTTAAAGGGTGGACCAATATAAGACACTATATTATATAGTCATGCTTCGCAAAATAAGATAATGAGACAACAGTTAATTATACCTTTTTGGTAATGCTAACACTATTTAATACTCAATTTCACTCCCTATATCCCTCTATAATGCAGTAGTTTGCTGTTTCCTTAGAGTAGAAAAGAAATTCCATATTCAATAATTAATGTAGATAATCTTATTCATAACTCCATATTAGTAACAGACTGCAACTACTGATTATAAGGAGATAATGTTTTCTTAATGAACACCCAGAACATAGCGGGCACTGAAAGATAGTGGAGAGATAGATAAATACAGACATTGCGATGGGTGCTATCGCAGAGCCTTAGTATCAGACGGCAAATGGTGGAACGATACTACTAATAACTTGTAACAACAGAAACAGAATGAGAAAGCAGAGAATACAACCTTCTTCTTATAATGACGATATTGTTTGTTTATTTGTTTGACATTGAAACTCTTATTCCTCAACTACATAATTGATATGGTGGTAATTGTTTCGTGGTTTGGATTTTTAGGTTTATCTTCGACACGAAGACTGGTTTAAATGGCTCTCTAGCTACTAACTCAGCACGTGATTATGTTTCGCAACCTGTGCCGTCTCCTTCACGGTCGAATCCATGCGGTTCAGGTTGTAAAAGTGTAAAATCTTTGTCTGCAATATCACTACAATCCAAGTCCGGTGGAGGAGGCGGTATAGATACATCTGGATATGAAGGGTCACA
>DASQYF010000102.1:0-3849 GCA_035639375.1 Nitrososphaeraceae archaeon | reverse complement strand
GGTTTCTGTTCCCTTCACCCTAAGGTCTCTTGAGATTACTTCTAGAGATAGTAATTAAATTATATAATAATTTCTCATAATAATCTACTATATTATAGGAATATATCACTTTATGTCCTCAGAAGGCAACACGCCGTATATAATTAGAACATGGGAGAAATAATGAGAAATTGTGCCGATAAAATGCTTTACTGCATAATTCGGAAAAATCGTTGTTGGTAGATGATTTCAGGATCAACTATGAATAGCTCAGAAGTGATATCTATCATTAGTTAAAGTTTTCCGAACTTAATTAACTAATATCAGATTCTGCAACAATGCATCTCATATTTATCAACTTAATAAGAAGGGCTACCGAATGAAAACTAGTAATAGCATATTTTTGTGTATCCAAGATATTCTGTATCTATTTGCTTTGCTAAGGCTTTGACAACAATTTGTCTTCTTTATATCATGTAATCTATTTATTATCTACAAGAGCTATAGCTTTTGTAGTAGACTTTTCTGTTCAATATGAAGTATATTTATAATCAAAATAACTTTGCAGCATCTTTGCTATCTTTCTCTCACTCTCTCACTGTCTCTTTGGTGCTTCAAACCTTATTTTAGATTATAGATGACGGCAAGCTAGTGAACTCTTTATGAATGAACCAACATCACCATCACCCGCACAATCAACATTACCATTAAAAACACTTGAAGAGATACTGCATAATAGAATAACACAGAAGAAAGGAGAGATGCATCCATCTCATAATAAAGCATATCTAGAAAGTCTGAGGATAGAGATAGAAACAATCCAATGGGTATTAGCCCAAATACCTACGCTGCTACGACGACAATCATCAGCCACTAAGAGTTAACAGCACGTTTTTGTCCTAATTAACATGTCAAATTTGTTTCACATCCCTCTTGTCCCAATCAATCTTGTCCCTTTATTTAGGTCCAGACAAAATAATATATGAAAATAGTTGTTGTCTATTGAAGAACAGCAAGACACTACGATGATCTTTATGTATAGTAAGGAACTAATAAAATACAGAGGATAAACAGAAGATAATGGTGACTAAATGGTTCGCCTTTAGCGTTAATTGCAGCAGCAATCTTCAATAGGTATATACAGCAAAAGTTGTAGTATATATGGTAGATACAATTCTAGTAACAGGTGCTACTGGTACAGTTGGTAGCGAAGTTATAAAACAGTTGATTTCAAGTCCTCATACTCCAAATTTTAACATTAAGGCAGCTGTTCATTCACAAGAAAGTGGAAAAAAAGTAGCAGCTGAGAATGTCAAACCAGTACAAATAGACTACAATAAACCATACACTATAGAGGAAGCTTTCAAAGACGTTGATAGGCTTTTCTTGCTTACTCCTTTTCAGTCTAATATGGTAGAACTTTCAGCTAATTTAGTAAGCGTAGCAAAGAAGACAGGAGTCGTCAAACATATAGTTAAACTATCTGTCATGGGAGCAGATGCTGATCCTGGAATTACTGGTGGAAGGCTACATAGACAGGCAGAAAAAATCATTGAAGAATCTGGAATTTCATATACCTTTCTGCGTCCAAATTTCTTTATGCAGAACTTTATCAACTTCTTTTCTCAAACAATAAAAGAACAAGGTGCTTTTTATGTACCAGCTGGTGATGGAAAAGTTAGTTTTGTTGATGTTAGAGATATTGCAGCAGTAGCAGTACAAGCACTACTTAATGAAAGTAAACATGGTCAAAAAGCATACAATATTACTGGTCCAGATGCGATTTCTTATGCACAAGCAGCAGAGATACTTTCTAATGAAATAGGTAGAAAAATAAAATATGTAGATATATCAGAGGATCAAGCTCGAGAAGGTATGAAAGCCATAGGTATGGATGAATGGTTTATCAATTCTATGATGGATCTATTCAGTATTACTAGAGCAGGTTATGCATCAGACATATCCTCTGCAATTGAGGAAGTGACAGGAAGAAAACCAATAACTTTTAGTAAATTTGCAAAAGATTATTCAAGTGCTTTTAAATGATGATTAATCTCTTTATATTTATTCATGGGATTGTAAAGTATATCTCTCTGCTTCTGATATAACATGAAGAAGAAAACCTTTAAAGCTTATGATATCTGTACTATATTTAGGAACCTAATTTTAGCACCGATATCGGCATGGATTCCACCGAACCCGTGGATTGACTTCTATAACTACCACTACGAATATTCTTCTTGGTTTAACCCTACATTATCATCGCCGCTGTCATCATCTACTTTCCCAAGACTACAAAATCAAAGTGATACCTACAGAAAAGAAGAGCCAGAAAATTATCATAATAATAGTAAAGGCGATATTGCTGAGTGATTAATAATAGAACTAGTTTATTCTGCAATATCCATTAGGTAATATTGTAGAGCTGTATTAAAGTAAAATTGTTCCATTTACTTTAGCCAATCTATCCTTAAATTACTTCTAGTTGGGCACTATTTGAGTAGAATTGGAGGAAGAGTTGGATGAGGAAGAAGGATTGGGATGTGTAAACCCAGAATGAGCTTCAAGCCATGAATACAGGTCTGCTAACACATATGGTTGTACTGGTCCTATAGACGTCGACCATTCAGATGAAGGATAGAATACATGACCAAGATTTGGATATGTAATCAGAGTATGATCTGGATGTCTTACTTCTGTTAGTTTTTGTTGTATATATTTTTTCGCTGATCTGATCAACATTAACACTAAATATGAACATGTTGTAGGGTTACAAATCCTTCTCTTCGCCGTAATACAAATTACCCAATTTGTGTTCTCTCCTTTTTTCCGGTCAGAGAATCTATTTGAGAACTAATATTAATGTGGGCCCAAAGGAGTCCGAAGTAATATGGATTCTAAAAAAGGATTCTTATAAATAGTAAACTTCTCTATCTTAAAAAGTTTAGCCAAGTAATTTTTTTCATTGACCTCTTGCGGGAGATGTAAGCCATTCAAACATATCCTGAAATACATATTCTTCCATTTGGCCATGTGAGGTTACCCATTGATTGGAAGGGACAAATGTATGTCCAAGATCTGGATAGACAATAATTAGATGGTCAGGATGATTTACTTCTGTTAATCGTTGTTGCAGTAGTAACGCTTGCCCAGGTAGGGTTTGACTATCATTTTCTCCTTCGAGTATAAGGATACTGGTATTGGAAGACACGTTACCTATCATGCTATTGACACTACCTAGGGTAGAAAACGATTTTCCATAACTAGGGCAACCATAGATGTCTAAGCATTTGGCTGACAGCTGTGCGGCATTTGGAGATGTATCATTTTCAAATACCCTTACAAGTGCAGGCTTAAGTTCATTATCAATACTTATATACACATCATTATTTGTGTTATATGTGGAATTTAATTGGTGTTTGGTCCCATTACTAGTCTCTAGAAGTAGTGTGAGATTCCCAACCATAGTACTGAAAACTGGATTCTTACTTGCTTCTGATAATGACAGCAATCCATTATGATTACTGTCTAGCACCTTTTCAGCATAAAGAACAGGATGTGCAACTTCCTGGAAATATATAATATCACGCCATTTTTCAGCTACTGGAGCCATTAGGACCATATTTCTGACTTTATCGGGGTTATCGACGGCAACTCTTGGGGGTATGTTAGTACCTTCACTATGTCCAATCAACGTTGCCTTTTTAGTTGCATTTACTTCAGGTTGCTGCAATAATACTGATAAAGCCTTCTCAGCGTCTTGCTTCAGATTGTTAAATGTAAGATTGCCCCATGCATTACTATCTGATATAGTGAAGTTCGGCCCCACACCTCTCTTCTCATATGTAAGTACGGCAAATCCCCTGTCTG
>DASQYF010000101.1:0-12558 GCA_035639375.1 Nitrososphaeraceae archaeon | reverse complement strand
CAAATTAATAGTTTTGGTTCTGTTGAATCTTTGGGTGTTGTATTTGGGTGTTTATTCTTGGGTGATACAAGTTTCCGAGGATACCATCTTTCGCCATCACTAAGCCAAAGTATATTGTTCTCAATTCTATAATCAACTACTCGTTTACATTGATGAGATTCTGCTTCATCTGCTATTAGTTTAGAACCGCAGTTAGGACATTGTAAGAAATCGCAAGGAATCATCCTTAGTTGTCCTTCTTGTAAAACTGCTTCTCGTACGTTGCTATTTGTTGTTCTCTATCTCTAAGTTCATTTGCTAACATGATATTGTTACTTATCAATTTGGAATTTTCAGATTTTACTTCTGTATTTTTCTAGCTTTAGTTTTTCAATTTCTTCTTCTAGTTCATCTATTCTCTGTTCGTAGGTCTTATCTCGGAACTCTCCCTTTATTGCACCGTATACCCCTGCCTTCATATATGACATCAAATAACAATATAAGAATACACTAAATTATATATGGATAATGGCGAAATAACTTATTTATGATAAAGAGATGGTACATGAGAGAGATCTACCTTCATTAACTATTCCTTCTTTTCCACCTAGCGGTGCCGGAAAGAAGAAGAAGTCTGAGATACTATACGGTATTGAAAAAGCTGTAGGAAGAGGAGTATATTTTATGTCTAATGTAAAAGAGACAATGGATATATGTTTTGATCATAATGCTCCATCCATTGTAGTTAAAATTCGAGAATATAGAGATGGATATAATGATATTAGAAGAAGAGGTGGAAAAATAAGGGCTTTTACTGAAATTACGAAAGATAATGTTGCTTACTGTAAAGAGCTAATGAAAATAGTTGATGAACTTCGTCATTTAGATGGGGTTAAGGGTGGTATAGCGGTAAGTGAAACAGAGTATATGGCAACTACAATTTTAGAAGAAGCAAAGCCGTTAACACAGGTAATATATAGCAATGTCAGAGAGGTTGTAGAACAAGGGCAATACATTTTTGATACACTATGGAATATGGCAATTCCTGCTGAACGAAAAATTAGAGAAATAGAAGAAGGAATCACACATTATGAATCCAAAGTATTAGAAAATCCTGATGAGATCTTTAAACAAATAATACATTTGGGAGAAACTTCTAATGAGTTATCAATTGTTTCCTCCTTTGGAGGTATGCAATTAATTTACACTAACTTCTTTGATCTATATAAAAAAATATTGGATAAATATAGAAGAGGAGAAGGCAGGGGTATCAAGTGGATCTGTAGTATTAATGAAGAAAGCATAGATTTGACAAAAATATTTGTGAACCTAGGAATGAAAATAAGACATGTAAAGAGCCTAACACCAATGAATTTTGCAGTTGGAGATAAAGAACTTAACGCTACAGTAGAGAGTATGGAAGGCGGTAAGATGGTTCAAAGTCTTCTAACGAGTAATGAACCGATATATGTCAAACATTTTTCTTCAATATTTGAAGAGCTTTGGAATAATGGGATTGATGCTGATGATAGAATAAGAGATATTGAAGAAGGTATTGATCCGGCAGAGATAGAGATTATTCGTAATCCCAGAGAAGGAATAAAACGTGCATGGAGTATGACTAAAATAGCAAAAGAAGAAGTACTGATAATGTTCTCAACGTCAAATGTTTTACGTCGCCAAATACAGATGGGAGGATTACAATTGTTAAAAGAGGTATCTGAAAAATACGGTGTAAGAGTAAGGCTATTAATTCCAGCCGATGAACATATTACATCGATAACAAAGGAACTAAAGTCGACATCGCCTCAGATTGATATTAGGAGCATAGAGAAAAGTCTCCAGATTAGAATCACAATAGTATTGGTTGATAAAAAAGAATGTATTATTATAGAATCGAAGGATGATACAAAAGATATATCTTATAGTGCGGCAGGCTTGGCTACATATTCTAATAGCAAGTCAATAGTTTCATCATATCTTTCTATTTTTGAAAGTTTCTGGAATCAAACCGAATTATATGAACAATTAGAAGAATCAAATAAACGGCTTGAATTAGTCAATCAACAACTAAAAGTTCATGATAAAATGCAGAAGGAATTTATCAATATAGCTGCTCATGAATTGAGAACTCCTATTCAACCTATACTTGGTTTGTCTGAAGTGCTTGCTTTAAAAACAGGAAACATAGAGCAATATAATGAATTAATAGATGCCATTATAAGAAATGCAAAAAGACTTCAACAACTTACAGAGGATATTCTAGATGTTACGAGAATTGAGAGTCAGCAATCGCTAATAATGAAGAAAGAACGATTTAATCTAAATGATTTAATAATGAATGCCATAAATGATATAATGATAAAGAAAGAAATTAAAAACAAAAATATAAAATTACTGTATAAACCTAATAAAGGAGATAATATTTTTCTCAATGGAGATATTCAGCGATTATCTCGAGTTATTTTTAATTTAATAAGTAATGCTATTAACTTTACTAGCCACGGTACAATTCTTGTAGAAACAAACAAAGAAAACGATGATGATGCTGACAGGGCAGGCGGTAGAATTATCGTTAGTGTAAAAGATACTGGTTCTGGTATAGACTCTGAAATATTACCAAGATTATTTTCAAAATTTGCTACTAAATCAGATAAAGGTACTGGATTAGGACTGTTTATATCTAAAAGCATTATAGAGGCTCATGGAGGAATGATATGGGCTGAGAATAACTCAGATGGGAAAGGTGCTACATTTAGTTTTACTTTACCAAATAATTGATCAAAAGACAAATGTAAATGTGAGCACCTCGCAATGAATATTCCCACTTATATAAACAGAAGATAAAAAGGATAAAAGATATTGATTATATATGACAAGGTCAATTACTATAACGATAAAGATACTTTTTTAGGTGGATAAAAGCTAGAAAAATTATTCACTAATGACGTATCTCAAATAGAGAACTGTAAACCTAACGTGATCTATTAATTGTTCCTATTAAAACATCCAAATATGAATGGATAGAATACTTCTTACTACCAACGACATTATTCTTTGTATACTTGTGTGGGTAATGATAATAAGGAATTTCGAGAATATAATATGTTGTTCCTATCTTAGCAATTCTGGAATGCCATAACAAAAGTTAGTAGTATTTTGTGTCGACAATATTTGAAGCTCCACTTCTTCATGTCTATAGCGCATAGGTATGATGTCTTTCCGGAGCGCTCTGACCTATCAATAGACATTCTGTAACACATAGCCTATCTCCCAGATGACAGAAAAATCATTTCTTTCGGAACAAATGACTTTTCATGGTGGCAAGATCTTCTGACTGATAATCTGACTGATAATGAAAGTTAAAGAGTTTATTAATTGCTGTTCTGAACTTGATTTAACCAAGGTAACAATAAAAGATGCTTCTATTTAGTCGCATGAATGATAAAGGTGATTATAAAGCTGACATACATACTTAACTGCCAAACATGCCTTTGAAAAAATCAATGATAGGATTTCCTGTTTTGTTATTAGGGATAGCTGTTGTTGTTGTATTGTCTTCTGGAATCATCGTCCTTGATGCATTATTGTTAGTAGGTGTATTACTGAGTGAAGTATTAGTCTGACTTTCATCCGTAATATTTTCAGTCTTATTTCCTAGAGTTGTAAGATTCTGTCCTTCAAAAGATGTACGCTGGTCGCCAGTAGTAATGTTATTTTTTGGTATGGTTAAGGATACTTCTCCAATGACGTCTATACTATTCCATTTTGTCAAATTCGTAGGATTATTTAGACAAGATAATTTAGAAGTAAGGTTGTTTGTTCCATTTGTAATAAGATGATATTTATCAGTATATGTAAAAGTCCAAGTAGAATAATCATCTACTCCTCCAGGACCTGTCGCGATAGCTTTTTGAAATGGCTTTTGGTCATTCCAATCAGCATATACTGTACAAGCAGTAGTGGTATTGTCTGTAGATGTGCCGGAGATAGTAAGTTCGCCTATAGGAATTTGTTGACCTGTAATGGGCGAGGTAATTTTTATGCTTATTGTATTAGTTTCCTGTGCTTCTTGTGTAAATGCTAACTTTGTGCAAGCGCTGATAAAAAGTGTTAAAGTTATAACTAGATATAATACAAACACTTTAAAATTTGTCTCTATATTACCAGTCAAGACCTAAGATGTTTGAAGCCTCGCCTTTAATTAGGATTGTTATATGCTTAGAAATATCTAACATATGGCATTTTAACGCCCTTAGTTATAATCAAGCAGTAAACATATTTTGTTCTAAGACACCTGTTTTAGGAACAAAGAGTAGACAATAGGAGAATGTATATGGAGATCTAAAAATTCAAATTATTATTTATATGAAAATATGTATATAATTATATTATTACATAAAGAATATTCTAAAATCTTATTCATAACTAATTTTTATCTCAGGGTTCTAAAAGCAGTAAATCATGAAGAATATGCTGAGCTTATTGAGCTAGTATTAACTAGATCTTCATTTTTGTAGTAAGCATTTAATTTTTAATTAAATTTGTGTCCTCAAATAATGATTGTTAGTTGAAAAATTTATTTATTATCGAATCTCCTGATAAGGAATCTGACTTCATATGAAATAAGCCATAAGAAACTGCTTCCCTTATTAAATTAAAGCACCAACTGACTGAGTTCTTATTCACTTGAAATGCCAGTTTTACTAATAGGATAAAATATAATATTCTCTGCGTTTTTATGATAAGTATATAGAGAAGATAAAAGATCAAAAGCATTAGAAATGATTTACTAACTGATTCAATCTTCTATATTCTATAATTTTCCTGAATCTATTAGAAGCTTATAATCAATTTTATAGCATATAGAATATATCTTGAGGAATTCCTGATAGTATATCTTCTTTTCGTTATTTTCAAATTCAGTAGAGTTTAGTAAGGATTATAGATTGTCTTCCAGATGATGTAGATAATATATCAGATAAGCTGCAAAAAAGCAAGAATAGAAATGAATTTTGAAATTAAAAAGCAGAAGCGGATTATTGTTTGTCTAACAGGAATGCCTGGAGCTGGCAAATCCACTATTGCTTCTTCCTTAAAAGAAAAAGGATTTGAAGTGATAACCATGGGTGATGCTGTACGAGAAGAAGCCAAACGGCAAAATCTAGAACCGACAGATCGTAATTTAGGTACTTTGATGTTAAAATTACGAACAGAATTGGGACCTGGAGCAATCGCCCATTTAATCTTAAGAAAAATGGAAAAGGATACTAATCATAATAGAAGTATTGTCATTATTGATGGCATTAGAAGCATGTCTGAAGTAGACATATTAAGGAGCATTGGCTACGTCAAATTATTAGCTGTTCATGCATCAACAAATACGAGGTTCATATATACAAAAGAAAGAGCTAGATTTGATTCTCCTTCAAGCATTCAAGATTTTGTCGTTAGAGACAAACGCGAATTAATAGTAGGTATTAGTGAAGCAATAGCTTTAGCAGACGAAACGCTGTCTAACAATGAACTAACAGTCGAAGAACTAAAAGAACGAGCTTTTGAAATAATTCAAAAATGGATCCATGAAATTAATAAAAATGATAATAGTATTACTATTAACCATAAAAGTGATAATAATAATAAATGAGAAAAGCGCCTTTTACAGCACAAATTGAATTAAAAATAGAAGCTTCCGTTTATCCATCTGAATGTCCTGAAAAAGTGATATCGGCTATTACTAATGTCATTGATAAATGTTCTGCAGATTTCAGATATGGCAGTAGAGTCGTTGGCAGAGCTAGCGGCAGTGAATCACTTAGCACCATTTATGAGCAGGTTAGATCCAGAGCTTCAATGGGTGTTCTTAGAAGAATGTTACTAGATAATAAAATTGCAGACACAACTTATTTCTTTCTAAATAAACAAGCGGCCAGTGCTGGCATCGTAGTAGTAATTGAAGATGTAAAGGAATCTCCTTTGGGACCTATACGTGTAAATATAGATTGTGAGGAACTAGATATGCTTATATGCTGGCTCGCTCCTGGAAATGGCAAAAAGTAGTTCTGAGCAGGTGCTGTTAATCTTGAATGAAAACTATATAGGAAAATTAACTAATAAGACAAATTTCCTGCCCATTTTTGAAATATATAATAGTAGCGTTAATAGCAGGGCAAAAGAAAACATTTAGCTGATCGAAATGTTGGTAGGCTTTAAAGTGCTTATTGTTTGAATGTAAGTTCCAATAGAATTTTTAAAATTATATATTTCTCCATTTAGTCATTTAGATTCATTGGTTGATTTTGTTTATCTAAAACTTTATCTGAAAAATTTCTCAAGTTGCCTATGTAGTATATGATATCTATATGTATTGATCTTTATAGTAGTAGTTGAGTTTGAAAATTTCCAACGATGGAATTTGGTACAAGATGTTATACAACGCAAAATACTTATTCTGCTGATAGATCCCAATAATTAGCATCTTTAAATTCTTCTTTGGGTTTGCCTAGAGATTTCCATTCTCTAAATGATTGTGAATACAACTTGACATTCTTCACACCTGCCAATTTCAATGCATAATATGCCAATCCAGATAATGTTCCAACACTTCCACAATACGTGATTATTTCAGAATCAGCAGATATGCCTCTATTTTCTATAAATCTCTTAATATCTTCTGCTTTGCGAAAAATGCTGCCGTTGGAACCAAGCATAGTGTAGGGAATATTTTTGGCACCAGGAATGTGTTCAGTTAAAAAGTTTAGACGTTCTCTAGAATCTATCAGTATCTTATTAGGCTGCTCCTTCACAGTTTCTATATAAGATGCATCAGCATGAATCCCGTGATTTACATTTAATGCGTGTTCAGTACGTGGAAAGATATTGATTTTCTTTTCCGTTTGCAATCCTAAATTTTTCCAATGACTGAATGTCATTTCGAGTAATGCAGTATTTGTGTGGCCCATATATTGAAAAGTCCATGTTACTCGAGCTGCCAGTGCGCCAAATGTGTCATCATAAATGACAACTGGCATGTTATCTGATATCCCCGCATTCTGCAAAATATTTATGATTTCTTGTGGGTTATCCTTCTTCAATATCTCTGCAAGTGGAATGGAAACTGCTGTCGGGATATGCTCTTGTTGATAGTCTTCTTCTTTACGAACATCTACTACGCGGACTGTTTTTTTTTGAATAAGTATTTGCAAGGTATGGATATCGCAAATGATTGGAAGATGGAAATTAATGTAGTGATTATTATTATCATCATCATTACCATCACTGCCTTTTTCCTTTTTTAAATTAAATGCCCCTTCTTGTTCTTTAGTTGGAGCCTTCAAGCAGCACATTCTCCTCGAGCAGTCTTTGCAGAGAATTTGACATCATTGCCATAATCTCTGTATGATTCTGGATCCTGTTCTATTGATGCTAATTGCGTTACAGGAAGCAGTATTGCCTTAATATTTTCAATATTTTTTATGCTACCTTTTCCCTCTCCAGCAGCAATTTTGTTGATCCATTGATTCAATGTTTCAGTATTATCGTGTTCCTGTTTGTATAAGTCTATTATCTTGCGAATTGTATCGATGACACGCTTTGCTGGTACTCGCATTACGGCCTTGCCTAATTCTCCAAATTCGCCATCGCTTCCTCCGAATAGCATTGTGTATGTTGGAGCCATTGCCGCTCCGATTCTTGATGCTCCGCCAAAGAATCCAATTGTTGCAATTTCATGCTGCCCACAAGAATTGGGACAGCCACTAATCTTGATTGTAGAATCCCTTAACAAGTCATCAGTATCAAATCCTAATTCTAAGAACTTGCGCTGTACTTCTTTCGCTAATCTGTGTGAGTTTGTAATTGCTAGATTACATGAAGTAGTTCCGGAACATCCCACCGCCGATGCAATTGTTAATGCTCCAGGATTTGCAAGTCCGATGGATGCAAGTGTGTTGTAAAAGTCATTTAAATCACTGCCCTTTACATAACGTATGGCAAAGTTTTGCTGAGGTGTGTTTCTAGCAGTGCTTTCAGCAGAGAATTCACGAATAGATCCTGCTAATACCCGTAGTTGGTTAGCTGTAATATCTCCTGCTCCTAGTGTTACGAAAACTGTGAAATATCCTTCCTGCTTTTGTGGAACAACGTTAGTATGTAGCCATCTTTTGTATGGAGGGCTTTGCTGCGTAACCTGTTCATTTAGCATTGGTAGCTTCGACGTCAGATGCACTGATTTTGGTAATTGTCTTTTTTCATCTTCTTCTGCTTTTACATTAAATAGTTTGGATGTCGAATAGGATGTAGTCATTTCAACTATCGAGCGCTCCTTTAGCACCATCTTTTGAAATTTTTCCCATCCCATTTCATGTACTAGATAACGCATTCTATTTCTTGCCATATTTTCACGATTACCATGTCTATCAAACAGTCTGATGGTGGCCATACACGTTGATAGCATTCTATCTTCTGGTGTAAAATCTTCTAATGAATGGCCTATAAATGAGGCAGCTCCAAGACCTCCACCAAGATAAATTTTGAATCCTTTCATATCATCTTTGATTGCAGATACTAATCCAATATCTGCAATTCTCGCCAAGCCATGTTTATTGCAACAGGCAAAATTAATCTTGAACTTGCGCGGAAGGTTCTGACACATGGGATTTCTGATAAAGAATCGGGCAATTGCTTTAGCATACGGCGTAGTGTCAAATGCCTCCTCTGAACAAACACCAGCGAAATGACTGCACATTACATTTCTGACAGTGTTGCCACATGCTTCTCTAGTTGTAAGGCCCACTTCAACAAGGCCTCTCAGTACTTCGCTAACATCTTCTAATTGCACCCAGTGAAGCTGAATATTTTGTCGTGTAGAGACATGAGCTGAGCCAATAGAGAACGCTTCTGATAGACTTGCTATCTTTTCAAGCTGTTCTGGAGTCATTTCACCGCTTGGTATTTTAATTCTGACCATACTATAATTCATCTGAAGTCTCGAACCATAAGCACCGTGCTGTAGTCTAAAACGACGAAAATCGTCATCAGATATCTTACCCTGTCTGTAAAGCTTAACTTTTTGAGCGAAAATTTCTGTTTCCTCCTCTTTTCCCCATTGTGGATTGAGTACTGAGTAAGGAATATTCTTATGTTGAGAATTATCAGTACTAATATTATTCTTCAATACGATCTACTGCGAGTCTAAAACTTTATATTTTTTGTGGAAATAGGACATATTAGTAGTGACATATGATAATAGCGGCAAGAAATACTGCTATTATCCATTATATCTAGCAAAGACGATTCATATGTTAGCCATAGAAAGAATTTCTTTAATGAATAACCCTATATAAAATCATCAGTTATTAGAATAGAAGAATGATAATCTAAATTCTTAATATTATTTACTGCCATCCATTCATAAGTGCTTGCTTTTATAATACATATTGTCTACTAACGCTTAAATTCACTATTATTACCGTTTACAGTGATCTTCTGTCTCATTTTGGGATTTTAATTTGCTAGCCTACCATGAAACTTTTAACAATAACAGCAGATGATAGGATAATACTAGAATAATTGGTAGTGGAATTAAAAAATTATATATAGAAAATCCCGACAACAACGATTTATGAGCAAGATGGAGATGACTTATTATTCATATTCATCACTTCCAATCACTCCTCATCGACATGAACATATTTATTATAAGGTTAGTACCACAATAGAATAATTTGACCGATTTTTCAGTGAATGTGTCTAAATGTATATCTGATTGGGCAAAAAGTGCAGCGAGCTGCAGTGGAAATATAGAATGTCTGGATTCTTGCGGAAGGCAACTAAGAAAATGCCTTGATGAAGTCTTTCCTTATTCAAAAAAAATTGAACTCGAAAGTGATAAGGTTAACTACATGATGTCCTCTTTATTCTTTCTTGCAAATAGATTAGCGAAGGCAAGCATAGGATTGGCAGAATTTGATAAAACAATAGCAGGCATACAAAAAATTGATGATATTAGTATGAAAGAAAAACAAGACAAGGAGTTATATGAAAGGGCCAGGGATCAGATTGATGAAATACTAGCAAAATATTTTTAAATTATATTTGAATTCAGCAGTAATGACTTAGATAAAAAAAAGTACGGCATTGGTAAGAGAAGCTTGATTAAAAGATAAAGCCGAAACTCTAGTCGATCTTCTACTCAAAGTATTGTTATCGGAGTTCCAGATCTATGCTGTTGCTATTGGAGTTCGTTAAATTGAGAAAAAAATGGTTTTGATTTTGACCGCTCTCAAAAATATTCATTTCTTATCCTATATTTTAGAAAAGATAATGAGCGAAGGAAGATATATCTCAAAGGATATTTTGCTACTATTAGTCATATAATACTCAGGAAGGCGCCAGAGTACTAAAATTATCTGTTGAATTATTTCATCAATTATTTTGAATTTTAACATTCAGATAGTTGGTATACTAGATGTTCCTAAAGACAGAATTGTTTAACCAAAATAATTCATAGATAATTATATGTCTCTCTTTATATAAAGAAGTTTATCGATTTTCCTAGCCACAATCCAAGAACAACAATAATTCATTTAACCGTTATCTGACCACATTGATATTATTTAGGGATAAACAGCTACTACGCAAATTACTTACATGGAAGGCTTCCATGCTATATCTTCATTTCCTAGACGTTTATTTACTACCCTAGCTGCTACAAATAGAAAGTCTGAAAGCCTGTTCAAATAGATTAGAATAGCCGGATTTATGGTCTGACCTTTTGATAGCACGGCAACAGCAGTTTCTGTTCTTCTAGCAATGCTTCTAGTTACATGCACAGATGATGCTTCAATACTTCCTCCAGGCAATATAAAAAACGTAATCGGTCTAAGCTCTTCATCGAATCTATCTATAACAGACTCTAAGTGTATTGCCATTTTTTCATGAACACGAGGAGTTTTATGTTGATTTTCTACAGAATAGTTGGGATCTGCTAAATCAGAACCAACAACAAACAATTCATTTTGAATTAATATGAGAATATCTATTAGATCTGAAAAGAGTCTATTATTCTTTAAAAGTGAGATGACCAATCCAACATTTGAGTTTAATTCGTCTACGCAACCATAAGCAACTATCCTTGGGTCATTTTTTGACACACGCATGCCACCAATGAGCCCGGTTTCACCTCTATCGCCAGTCCTAGTATATATCCTCATATCTCATACCGAATGGCAGATCATTTAAAAATAGCTGTTTATTAGAATTTACATGTGTTCATAGAACTAATAGTGACATGAGGAACCAAGTCACACTTAGTTTTCACATGTCTGATAAGGATCAGCTAAGGAAATGCATTAAAACATTCGATAACATCTAAACAAAATGCTATCTATCTTTCTTTAACGTATTCAATTTAATAGGAATGGACATCAGATTTATGCTCTCGGAGATACTTCTTCTTTTTGAATCGTTCGTTACATTTTTCGCATTTGAAAGGTCTTTCGAACTCCAAAAGAAAACGCTTTTTTCTCTCTTCTGCACTTTCAATAATAGGGTTTGATCCGGTTTCAGCCATTTTGTTCATAATTAGTTATGATAAAAAATGTTTCTATGTTTATTTACCTTGAGTATGATAATTAGATTAAACTTATTCTAACTAGTATACTTGTCAGATAATAGCTAAATTTTCAGTCTACAATTCATATATCTTGATAAGACAAGATTATATAGGATTTATTCAGCTAGGTTACACACATGCCGTCGTAGCTCAGCCTGGGAGAGCACTCGACCTGATATGTTCAGGAGTGAAGCTGAAGACCGAGCTGTCGTGAGCTCAAATCTCACCGACGGCATTTTGACTTCTACTACAAGATAGAAACTCTACAGTCTATTCCACAATGGAAGACAAATTTATAATACTACAAACATCTATTATGACAATTATTATCCATATGTTTATACAGATCTTGCGACGGAAACTCTGCAATCACTCTGAGTCATTTTCCTTTAGAAGATATAATGACTTTAATTTTGAGGAGTTTAATACATGTTCTAGATGCGGAAAGACTTTAAGACAACTAAAAGGCTTTGATGAGGATATTAGGGGTTAATGATATAATATGATCCGTATAAGTCTTCAAATTCTAATAATTATTTGGTGGCTAGGAGCCGCAACTGCTACCGGTGCTCTGTTGACTCATATATACGGGCATTATCTTATAATTGGAATAGTTGGTTGGACAACAATTATCATAACTACTACGCTCATTGTTTATGAGATAAAGAAGATAAAAGAAGAAGATAAAAAGAAATCATCGGCAGAAAAAAAGATTAAATAATTTCCTTTCCACCTTGTTCTTCTATAACTACTAATGTCACTGTAGAGGTTATTCCCTGTATTTTTCTAATTTTACTTGTTATAGCATGGTTCATAGTCTCCGTATTATCTGATTTTACTTTGACAAAAATATCATGAACACCATATGTTCCTCTTACTTCTTTTACATCAGGTAATTTCGCAATTTCGCTTATAATATTCTCTTCTGATCCCAAAGTGCAGTTAACCAAAATATACGCAGTAGG
>DASQYF010000100.1:0-8986 GCA_035639375.1 Nitrososphaeraceae archaeon | reverse complement strand
TGCTTTATTTATGACAAATGATTATGAACTGTCTTCTTTTACCAAAGAACATTTGATCTATACTCCAGCACAATTGGCAGTAAAGCCAAAATATGATGGAGATATCGAAATAAAGATTGATGATATGGGTGCTACGCATGGAAGATGAGATCATCGTTCTGGTCTAATTTCTCATGAGAGTACTTCTGAGAAGTAATAAATATATTCCATATGCTACAACTTTTACTCGCTCTTAAATACTCTATTCTTTTTGTAATCTTATCTCCTTTGAAACGATCTCTGATGCCACCAAGTTATACAATATATGACTTTTACTCCATTTCCGCGGTATAAAAATTCGCTACTGAATACCCAACTGAGTGTTTTCTTTGTTGGAATATAACATCTACATTTAATGCATTGCACGAATGACTAGTAACCATCAAGTCGGTACTGCTTTTCAATATTCTCCCTGCCTTCGCTTACTACCATGCTTTTCTTCATTTGCTCCTTTAAGTAGAGTTGATTCTGTATCTTCTCCTAATTCACTTATAATCACCTGCTTATCACCAAGACTGGAACTAGATTTTGAGCCGCTGTGAATTTCTGTTTCATGTTTTTTAAATTCTTCTTTATTAGTAAAAACCTTATTACACGATTGGCATTGAAGCATTTGATCAACATGTACAATCATTTCATGTTGTAACAGTTTTTCAGAGTTGACGAACATCATATTACATATATTGCATTTATAGGGTTCTGATTGCATATATCACTATAGATATAGCAATACTCATCAATATATCAGTCGGTGGAAGGATAGACTCGTGTTAGATTATTATTATTATTATTATTAATATTAATATTAATATTTAACTTAGACTTGATTTGTCTATTCTGTCTTCTCTCCTCTCTTTTTCCTCTATTTTTCTGATCGGCTGCTGATTGGAATTGATTCAATACCTCTCAGAGTCCTCTTTGTCTACTGCTAATCCTGGATGGTCTCAAATATACTGATGACAATGTCCCTTATCATGGAAAGTTATAATGTTGTAATAGGCTCATCGTCTGCATTAGAAATAGGAACTGTAAGGATGGATTGAAACGCCTGAACATTTTCAGAATTAGTTTAGGATTGAGTTAATCTTTGTAGATCTTGAATATCACTGTTTGTAACCATACATTCGCATTTGATGTATTAGAAACTTTCGATATATTTCTGTTCAACAACAACAATAATGATAATAGTGGAGCAAATTGATGGATCTAGTTATACTTTGATACAAAAGATTGCGCCTTGATCTTCAAGAAGTTCAGAAGGTATATTGGGAGCGAGATATGGGACGAATAGCTTGTCCTTCCTCTTGCTCTTGTCTTATTATTTATTAATTAACCAAACTGAGTCATGATTTGAACCCTTAATTAGCCTTAGCAGAATAACTTTTTACTTATCTGTAGTTGACTCACATAGTCCTATTACATTGCGTTCCAGATACATGCAGCCATCAATAGTAATATATTGTGAATAACTTCAAATGTTGCTGACAGAATTCCTATAGGCTCCTTGTTATGTTCCATCTGATGTATTATTGCATAATACTCCAAAGGCTGATGAAGCCAATCTATAGTAGTAAACTTTTATTTTTATTTAAGTATTATACACTTCAACTGAGTCTCCGTTTTTGTAATTTTTAGTATCAAATATCATTTCAACAATTTTTGCTGCAACTTTTTCTGGATTGAGCATTCTATTTTTATTTTTTTCATAATAATTGTAATCAAATTCCTGCCACATTTTTGTAGCTACTTGTCCTAGAAATATTGTTAGCACTCTGGTATTATATGCAGCAACTTCTAAGGCTAAACTTTCTGCCAAACCAGTAAGCCCAAACTTGCTTGCACAATAGGACGATAGGTTACTAAATCCAGCCTTGCCAGCACCAGAATTTAGATTTAGTATGACTCCTGACTTTCTTGCAATCATATAAGGAAGAACTGCTTTTGTAAAAAGAAAAGAGCCTTTTAAATTAGTATTTATAGTTTGGTCCCATTCTTCTTCTGATGTATCTGCTAATTTTTTGTTAAACGCGACTCCAGCATTATTAACAAGTATATCTATAGTTTCAAATCCAAATTTGTCTACTGTTGATTTAACAAGAGAATTAACCTGAGAAGATATAGTTACGTCACACTTTATACCTAAAACACTTACTTCGCTATTTAGCTCTTCAATTTCTTTTACTACTGAATTGATTTCGCTTTCAGTCCTGGAACAAACAACTACATTTATTCCCTGTTTTCCTAATAGAATGGCTGTTGCTTTTCCTATACCTCTGCCGCTGCCAGTAATAATTGCAGCCTTGTTCTTCTCTTTTTGTGTCATTATAAACCTGCTGCATTAGTCAATAAGAAATAGTATTTGATGTTTGTTATTAATATTTGATGTTGTTGATAATGCATAATTTCTTTTTCATAAAATTATAATCTATATCGTTCTATTATGTCTACGGGAATGTTTACAAATTACTCGAAGACTCAGTTTCTATTCTTTTCTTTGGGTTCATGCTTTCTTGGAGAGTACGTGTAGCAAAAGTTTTCCTTACAACAGTGAAAAGTCAAGCTCAGCAGAACATATAAGTGAACAAGTTTGACTCATTTTATTGTTAACTATTATTTTTTATTCTACTTTTTGATTCTTATAATAATGATTATTCATCAATATTGTTTATGTATATTTTCATTTTACGATGATAATTGAGTTTTCAGTTTTATTACAGGGATCGACAATCAAATAATATATAATAGCAAAAAGTGGTTTTGACTAAGAGTCTTGAATATAATGATTACGCCAAATTACACAAAAGAATACAGAAAACCCCCATATGAAACTCTAGGCAGACAAGTATGATGCTATTTATTTCGTATCTCTTTGAAGAGCAGTAATGTCTTCAAATAAAATTTCTAGATAAATTTATGGAGGGACAACAATTTATCTTAGCGCATTATGGCGTTGTGCCCAATCAATTATTGAGCCATCATATAATCTGACATTATCAAAACCAGCCTGCTTAAACTGTAAGTATTTATGCGCAGCTCGTGTACCAGAGTGGCAGTAGCATATAATCTCTTTATCCTTAGTTATCCCTTTACTCGCAAAGTCCTTCTGTAATTCTTCCTTACTTTTGAACATCAAACCGCCATTACCAAGCCCCTCATCCCAATTATGTAATATGGAGCCTGGTATCCTAGCTTGCATATGTTCTTGTGGAGTTCTTGCGTCAACAATCACAATATTTGGATCAGTTTGCTTTGCTTTTATCATATCAGAATCTGCTCTTATTGAATGATTTGGTTTAGATTTGAATTGGATAGGGATATTAATATGAGATGGAGCATCGCGCGAAATTGGTAATCCTTCGTTTTGCCACATGTTAAATCCAATATCTAAAAGCTTAGTATTTGGATGACCATGATACATCAAAGTCCATGCTATTCTTGCTGATGAAGGATCCATATATTCACCGTAAACGACCACTATTTTAGAATCGTCTATACCAAGAGTGCTAAAAACATCTTCTGCAAGTGACCTATCTAATACTAAATTGGCTCCATTATCTGCAAGTGAAATCACTTTTTCAAATTCAAGATATCTTGCATTTTTAATGTGGCCTACTCTATATGGCATAATTCCTCTGCCATCTATAATTACCAGATCAGGGTCATCAAGATGCTCTACAAGCCATTTACTAGTTACAGTTATCATACAATCAACTTGGTTAATTACTCTTATATTTTATACACTTTAGAGTGAAATGAGCAAAACGACAAAATCTAGAATTGATCCACAATTAATTCATAGTTTGGATTGAATATCTCCTGCATGTCAAATTAATAAAGAACCTTTTTTACTTTACATTACTTCTTGCCTGATAACAAAATAGCATTTATAAATATCCTCTATCTTTTACCTAAGTCGGAATATAAGAAAATACCTTATGAACACCATAAAACGGTTAAATTAAAATAAAAGAAGAAACAGCAATCTAAAAGATCTATGCTGGTTCTAAAATATACGGGATCCTATTGCAAAAAATTATGTCTCTTTCCGGTTTCGTTCCTTGTAAGATCTGGGAACACATAATGGATACATAGGCAGCAGTATTTTTGCATTTGATGTCCAAACAATAAAGTCGACTTCTATTTATAACTTCATCTCTATCTGCGACTACACTTTAGCTAATGAAATCGAATGTAAAATGTGCTATACTATCTAGAAAATAATTAACAGAAATCAATGGTATCTAGGAAAAGTGATAAAATTATTCCGCTCTTCTATAAGTATATATTTCTTGGGACTGTTATTCTCATACCTTTTCATTAACCATTAAGATATCATATTTTTATTTTTTCCAATATTTAATTAAGGGTAAATTTGTTCACCAGTATACCTATCTCTAATTATAATTGCTTTAGTAGGACATGTCTGAGCCGCAGCAACTATTGTTTCAAAATCAGCACCGGTTTCTGACTCCACTTTTGCTTTTGGATTTATCATTTTATCTTTTTCAACTACAAACACATTTGGAGCAAGTATCTCACAACTTCCGAATGCCATGCATAGTGTAGGTTCTACAATTATCTGAAAACGGCTTTTTGATTTACCAAATATATCATTTGTTGTTGTAGTAGTAGTAGTCCTATCTGATTCAGCATATGCATCATTTTTATTACTTTTTTTTGGGCTAGCATCATAATTATTACCAGTATTACTATGATCAGAATCAGAATAAACACTACTACTATTATTATTAGCATGAGTATAAGATGAATATGGTTGAGTATGATTCTTTTCCTTATTTTGTGATATATTATTAAAAACTGCGGCCTTGTCGTATTGTCTTCTTTTATCTTTATCTGAAAGAATTTCAAAAGCAGCATTTATTCTTTTTATAGCATCTTCAGCAAAAGGCGAACTATTTCTATCAGGATGATATTTCAAAGCTAGACGTCTATATGCTACTTTAATCTCACGATATTTGGCATATTGAGATATTCCCAGAACTGTATAAAAATCTATATGATCCCTAGCATCCAAACAGAGAATATGTGTACAAGTTATTATATAGACTTTGGGTGACAGTCAGCTAAATGATGAAAATATATATAGATAGGTCAAAATCATTCATATTCACAAACTAACATTTTAGAATCTATGCAAAATTATAAGAAGAAGAAGAAATGCATCTATAATTTATGAATTTTCCGTTTAATTCTCTTTCAAGTGCTTGAGGAGTTATTTAATGAAAAAGAGAATTCTGCAAGTTTAAAAAATTTATTTGCTATAACAATACTAGTACTATTTTAAAATAGGTTCTACCTCCCACTTCCGTCTGAATATTGGATCCTATTATATAGTGTCATTGTGAGTTCTATAATCGGTTGGTTAGTCCATGTCAAGTGTTATAGGATGGACTAACGGGTAAACACGAAAGGAATTTACAACATTATCTCAAAAGAATTGAATCTTGGTATGATCATGGCAAATTAGACCAAATGATATTGAAGCATCAAATAAATTAAAGAGTTAAACGGCAGATGCATATACAAAAGGAAAGATAAGTGATTAGCGATTTAGTTTGTATATCTGCTTTTCTATACTTTCTATATTTTTATTGGTCGTCTTTACTTCAGTCATTCGTTGAACAATATATGTAATACCATGGTCTAATTTCAAATGGCTTAGAAAAGCCACTCCATTATTGACTGTATCCTTAACTATCAATCCCCGTCCACATTCACTACACCTAATGATGTGTTCATCTCTACTTGCCATATAATAGATATCAATCTCTTACTATCAATATAAATAATTATGGCATAAAGAGAAAATTGGTAGGGTCTCATATTCTCTCGTTTAGGGTTAAATGGTTTAGTGTACTCTCTCTTTAACTTTTATTATTATTATTTTGCTAACATAATCCTATATCTTCTAGACTATACCTAAAGCCTTTCTATGTTTTTAACTCCTTGGTAAGTACGTTTCGCCGTCATCGTCGTTATTGTTCTCCCTATATCATTGTGTATTGGTCCTAATCTTAAATCATACACAGGTTCACTTAAACGTTGAAATAAAAAAGAGGGTGTCTCTAACTCCTGGAAAGATGATTCTATTATTATCATCATTATCGTTAGAAACACTAAATAAATCCAGTTCAATCAATAAGAACAATAGTTGCAACGTAAGAAGTTTGTGAATTAAAAATTATATTAATTGTAGTAGTAATCTATTACTTCTATATAATCTAGATGTTTTCTAATGCTTTAATTGTGGCTTTTTTTCTGTGAGCAAAGATTTTCTCAAGTCGATTATATGTATACCCTTCGAATAATAACTTTCCTATGATGCCATATGGTAGTTCATAATCTACTTCGTCTATTATTTGTGTTTGTTTTTGGTCTATATCATGGAACCTATGTAAATGTCTCCATTTTTTGAATGGGCCCTTTAACATCTCATCTACATATTCATACAGCTTTAGAGACGTAACCCTGGAATGCCACGTCGTTTTTCTTAGAAATATTATTCTTCCAGCAATCCAAATTTCTGATCCTTGAATTAATTTTTGGCCTGTGGTACAATTAATGATTTTGAGGTTCATTTCCTTTGGAGTTATTATTTCAAGATGTTTAATATCAGTGTAAAATGCCCAAACTCTCTCTATATTATTATTTACAATAAATATATGCTTTAAGGTTCGCAAATGTTCAGAATTATTTCTTAATCTATTTATTGTAATCTGATCGATTGGATGCCAACATCAAATTATTGATGGAACCTATAGTGTATCATGGTCTACAATGTGTTTACAATGTGACTAGATGATTGATAGATAACCAAAGGATCTTAGGTGTTTCTTGGTAGGAATTGTGAGTCATATTCCAGCATTGATATGACTGCTTTTTGCTACTATTAACTATAATAGTTTGGATCAATTACCAAATCCCCAAATATTATGAACTGTCTGACTTGTCAATAATTTTCTGTCGGTCGGTTCATATGAACATTAACAGAACTCGTCATCATCATTATCATTAGCTAATTGTTTTGTACGCCTCTGCAATTTGGTATTTGACATCTTCTACTTCTTGTGAAGTATTAACTGTATGGGCTATAACAGGCTGATTTCTACTTTTTCTTATAGAAACTATTAAGCAATTAGTTCGTGGTTGTATGTCTAAAAAGGTCCTAAAGGTTAAGGATTTAGCATAAACTATTCTATGTGGTCTAACTTCTTCAATGATGTTGTTTCCAAGGGATTTTACAAAATCTCTTAAATTGAGCAATGAATTCTTTATTTGTTCTTCTAACTTTTCCAAATGGCTTTCAAATGAAATAGATGGTTTATCAGAATAAATTCCAAATTTGCTCATAAGTTAGGTTTGCGTGAGTCGGTATTATAAATATTGATCATTTTATGATAGATAGCACCGGATATGAGTTACACTTCAAAGCGATATAACAATATGTTAATCATATATTATTAGTTTAGTAATTTTGATGAAGTTCGAAGAATTTGCAATATCTTCAATATTATATTAGGATTTTCGAATCCATCCTCTGAAAGATTCCATTATATTTAAATAAAAATATGTTCATTGTCTATTGAATTTATTTATAAGAATATACATTTAGAAATAATAAATGAGATATTTGTGGTTATAATATCAATTCTTCATATGATAACATATTGCTATCATGTGCTCGGTTCACCAACTATTATGGTATTGGTTATCCTTTAGAGGTATAAATTGACCATGGTATATCGATAAACTGATGGCCGCTTAATAGTCTAAATAATGTTCTACCAATGGTCGAGGTACGTGACATGATGCTTAACTGGACGGTATTTATTATAAGTCTAGAATATTTATTAAAATTTTACTATAGGTTTTACAAATATACTATTATACCTGAAACTTGATATAATGAATGTTATTAACTTGTATAATGATTATGACTCGTATGCTGTAAAGCTTGTGGCAAAAAGATATCGTACGTATTTAAAAGAAGAACAAGAGAGAAAAATGAAAAGATGGAATTCAGAATGGGTTAATAGTATTATTGCTGCAATATTTTGGCTATTAAAGTCAATAATTAGCAGTCTTGAGAAAGTCAATATCAAAAGGAGAAGTGTTATTGAAAAGGTGTTAGTTGAATAAAAACAGTCTTATAATTTCATTCCTATTAAGCTAAAAGATGTAATATTTGAACTGATGTGATCAGAGTATATAATATACTAAATAAAAAATTATTACTAATTCCCAGAGTCTAAGAACCTCGCTTGGCAGATATATTGCCAATATAAGAATAGGTTTCCAGATCTGAGTTGCCAGATAGTTGTTGACTATCTGATTATAGCGTTCTGCTTATAATGTCTATCTTTGTATAAGTTAAATATCTTTACAACTTCTCTTTGAATATTGTCTTCAAGTCGCCTCAATTAAGAGAAAAACTTTTCAGCTAAGTGAGACTCTAGAAAAGCATCAAGATCTGTTTTTATATGTGCCTCAGCCTATTAAAATATCTTCGATAAAGCCATGTCCTTTAATAATAATATTTGGCCTGATAGAGTTATAATTTATTTCGTATGAATAGACTAATTCATTTTTTACTGTCCCATAAAACCTCAAGTGAATCATTCGGAATTTTACTGCTAATTAGATATCAAATATGATAACGCCAATAATTGTGATTATCACTACTGCTAAGACTAGGAATCTTTAAAATTCAATTATGCATCTTTTATTGGTAGCGATGAATAGAGGATCTAAATTTATTATATTAGCACTTACTTTGGGATTATTTTTTGTATTTTCAGTAAGTAATTTAATATCGGTATTTGGTCAGGCTCTAGGAGGAACCTCTGCAAGTTCGGTAAACGATTATGATAATAATGATGATAACAATACGACATCTCGACGGACAGGCAATACAACTAATATGACA
>DASQYF010000099.1:0-2114 GCA_035639375.1 Nitrososphaeraceae archaeon | reverse complement strand
ACTGTAATTTCTATTATCTCTTAAGTCTAATCTAGTCAGTTACATCACAGAAGATGATGTATCTATGATCAATTTTCGAAAAATTATAAGAGGTATATCAAAATAGCTAAGATTTACAACATGTCACATGCTGGAACCAAGCCTATATTCAACCTGGAATATCACCACTAGAAGGATCAATGTTTTATAATCTAACATACCACTTTTTCATCATGTGACCTTAATACTTACTTCTATTGCATCTCTTACATTTGGAGTAAACTCTAATCTAGTCTCGATAGTTTCACTTTTATATAATCCAGACAGCCTTACGTACTTCAAATAATCTAGCATCTCATTTTTTGACACCTCTACATTATCTGCGACAATTATAGCACCTGTCTCCAGACCTTTCTCTTCAGCTAACTTGAGGTACGTCAAGTATTCATTTTTGGCTGCATCTAAAAATAACAAATCAAATTTCATATTAAGCTTAGGCAGTAATTCTACAGCATTACCAACTACAATGTCTATTTTATCTGAAAGGCCTGCTTTAGCTATATTTTTTCTTGCAGTAGCTGCAATCAGTCTATCTAGTTCAATAGTTACTACTTTTCCGTCTTCAGCAAGTCTCTGAGCCATCAAAATAGCAGAATATCCATACAAGGTTCCAACCTCAAGAATATTTTTTGGATTGTATCTTTTGATAATTCTTGCTATAATTTTACCTTTAATAGGCCCTATTGACGGAACAAACTGCTTATTAGCACTCTTTTCTAGAGATTTAAGAACATCAGATGGCTTAGCCATATAACTTCTTGACTCTTGTAGCTCTTGCCAGTACTAATAATGAGAGGCTGTTAGAGTTCTTCTCTTATCCATTATTGCAATAGCGCTAGCATATATCAACAAACACTGCAATATATATCCCCCAATGATTAAAACGATAGTATTGACTGGCTTTACAAAGGTCATCATTCTATGGATATGAGCGGTAGTAATACTATTGCCAATAATTATTAGGCTTGCAAATATAATACATATGTAAAGTGGCCTGACATAATTTTTAGAAACAAGTATGGCTAGGCCAACGAATAAGAATTCAAACAATACTGCTATAGGGATAAATCTTGGATCACCAAACGGGATCCCTACAAGACCTACTATTATAATTGATGTCAGAATAATGAGCACTAAATGTTCTGATCTCATATTAAGCAATTTATAATCTCATTCTTAATATAGAGATAGCTTTGAACAAATAATCTTTATGAACATTTTATTAGGATTCTGTTGAATTAGGTGTCTTCTTGCTTACTGCCTAAAAATTTTTTTATACCTGTAACCGGCACTATTGGAATATGTCAAAAAAGTTGTTTGGATGCAATTTTTTATTACATAATCCTATCCGTCACGGCGGCTCGTTATAATCTAACACGAACTCAGGTCTCACAGATGAAACTATTAACGAGTTCGACGGGATGATTTCTCAGTATAGTTAGGCTTTTCTTATTTCATTTTATATCTTCCTTTCCATCATCATTGCAATTTTCTAATGCCCTGACCCAATAGTGATGTTATGTGCTTTATTTTACCATTATTCAAATTATTTCAATTCTAGTGCTAAGACAAGTCTTATTTTTACATACCTTTACTTTCTAACCAATTTCCTATTTGACTAAAAGTCATTTTATGGTAATCGTTTAAGTGTATAAGCAAAGAAATCAAACTATAATAATAATAACCTGGTCTTGAACAAAAACATTTAAGTTCGTTATTAGAGCTTCTATAAACAGTGAAATTTTCTATCATTTCTAAAATTTGATATGGAATTATTTCTGCAGGATTTACATCTTTGTCATTTTGAATTTTCTTTGATTCTGATGCTATATCATATCCTAAAAATTTTGAAAGCGCCGAAACTGCACAATATTTTTCTCCATCAAAATTAAAAAAAGATCCGGAAGCTTGAGGAATATCAATTATCTTTTCTCTAAAAATTGTGCTAAGCTTTGGTTGAATTTGCTGTTGCTGTTGTTGATTCTTTTTCTCTACGCTTTTTAGCGGCAGCATACGACTAATCTCCATTGATGGTTATACATAAACGACATCACACTAAAGGATTAAGGAATCCA
>DASQYF010000098.1:0-2322 GCA_035639375.1 Nitrososphaeraceae archaeon | reverse complement strand
ACAAGCAAGGAATAACAAGCAAATAGTTAAAAGAGAATAGAAGGTCTGTTCTCTAATATTTTTAATATTATGATAATTGTTGTATTTTTAACAATTCTTATGTATGATGGGTCATCACACAATATTTCCATTATGAATCTTATAGTTATGTTATCTATGAGAATTGGAATGATGATCTGACCATATAGTTCTGTGTGATACAACAGAAAAAAAGTAAATAATAAAATTAGAACTAGACAAACAAAAAATCCTTATAAGTTATAATAAGTTGAGTAAATATTTCATTTAAGGGAGTCGCGAATAACTAAATTGTGATTTACTTTATGTTTATTATAATTATAATGCATAAGCATGATTGTAAAAATGTAAAACTAATCATCCCAGTATAAAAGAAGAGCAGCATGACCTTCTGAGCATGGATTTAGCCAATAGAAAACAAGCAGGCAAATTGGAGCGGTCAAATTATATGAGAAAATCTCAAACCTAAGCTGAAATATATTGTAATTACTTCTCCTTGTCTCTCTATATCTTTATCATATGTTACACATTACATTGCTGGTTAATTGGCTAGTATGAACATGGTAGTAACTTGAAAGATGGAAAATATAAGTTACTGATAATCTGAATGCAAGGTAAATAATAATAAGATTTAGATAACTCTAAAGTAGAAGAGGATAAGATAATAACTTGATATCAATTGTGAGAAACATCTCCAACTTTTTGAAAACTGGCGCAGTAATACTGTTTATTATTTCGTCTTTTATATACATTGGATATTTTGGTTATGCTGATGCACAACCGGTTATAAATGATCCTAGTATGACGGCAGAGATGGTTACTGAAGGATTATCTTCTCCTACCAGTATTGCATTTATGGATAGTAATAATATTTTAGTTTTGGAAAAGAGTGGATCAGTACGTCTTATTTCGAATGGTGTTTTACAAGAGCAGCCAGTGTTAAATGTACCAGTTGATACAGAGAATGAGCGCGGGTTATTAGGAATTGCTACTCAAGATGCTACAGTATTCCTTTATTTTACTGAAAGCGGTCAAACATTGAGAAATAAAGTATATCAATGTACATGGAATGGAGAAGGTCTTGTCAATCCTAAGTTAATTCTAGATCTTCCTGCACTACCTGGCCCAAATCATAATGCAGGAAAATTAGTGATGGGACCTGATCATTATCTTTATGTAATAATAGGAGATCTGAATCATGACGGTAAGCTTCAGAATTTTCTAGATGGACCAGAGCCGGATGATACTGGAGTCATATTCAAAGTAAATCCTAATGATGGTTCAGCAGCTCCCAACAATCCTTTTGTGAATAGTGGCAATAGTGCGTTGAGCAGGTATTATGCATATGGTATAAGAAATAGTTTTGGAATAACAATAGATCCTGTTACGAATATGTTATGGGACACCGAAAATGGACCGAGTGAGTATGATGAAGTTAATCTGATAAGACCCGGCTTTAATAGTGGATGGCAAACAGTTATGGGTCCAATTTCTACAAGCGGCCAAACCGAAGATGAACTGGTAAGTTTCCAAGGCTCCCATTATGCCGATCCAGCATTTAGCTGGAAAAGTCCGCCTGCAGTTACAGACATAGAGTTCCTACATTCCTCAAAATTTGGAGATAAATACGCAAATAACATTTTCATTGGCGATAACAACAATGGTAATGTATATTATCTTGAAGTCAACGATGACAGGACTGGACTAAAGTTTGACGCTAGTCAAACAGGTCTAAACGATCTTGTAGTTGATAATGAAGAGGAATTATCTTCAATTATTTTTGGTTCTGGCTTTGGCAGTATAACAGATATAGCAACTAGTCCAGATGGTTTTTTATATATCGTATCATTTGAAGATGGGATAATTTATAGAATTACACCATCGTCAAATAATCAAATTGTAGCAAAGTAGGATCATAACTAAATGCTGGAGAGAAGAAGAATAATACTTGTATGTATACACATATCTCTTGTTAGGATGCCGGCTTACATGATTATGAAGCAACAATTGGAGCCTATGACTTTAATAATAGCAGCAATACCTGCCATGGAACATGGCTTTGTAAATATAGATCGGGTTCATATTATTCATCCACGATACATATGCTTCAACACACCGTTAACGTATTTGTATTTGCGTTTTCTTCTGCCTCTATCTCTATTTTAATGTATATTTTTGGATTAATTATTTTATCGAGTGGATCAGCTGAGTGTTTAGCATTGCATTTCCTTTATCCTAATATCTGAGCTGCAGCTAGAATAGAAGTTGATTCAGGCGCTAATATAGAATAAACTCCTACAACTG
>DASQYF010000097.1:0-3179 GCA_035639375.1 Nitrososphaeraceae archaeon | reverse complement strand
TTTCATCGAGACAATAGAATTAACTTTGACATTCTCTTCTTCTATCCATCCTCGTCTGGCTGCAGCCTTTACCATAGCATATTCACCCGAGACATTTTGAACAGCAAGAGGAAATTTTAATTTTTCTTTTATCATGTATATAATGTCCAAGTATGCCATTGCAGGTTTTATCATAACCATATTTGCTCCCTCTTTAATGTCATTTTGGATTTCTCTTATTGTCTCCTTTTGATTTGTATATGCTAGCTGGTAAGAGGATTTATCTAATTTATTATAATTACATTTTTTTGAGAAGATGGCAGATCGGAAAGGTACGTAAAGCGAAGAGTGAAACTTCGCAGAAAAAGATAAAATTCTAGTCTTTGTAAAACCGTATTTATCAAGTGATTTTCTTATTGAAAGCACTTGACCATCCATCATTGAAGAGGGTGCAACTATATCAGCTCCTGCCTGAGCGTGGCTCAGAGCGATATCAGAGAGAAATCGCAAGGTAGAGTCGTTGTCTACGTTACCATTATCATACAAAACTCCGCAATGACCAGAGAAATTATACTGGCATAGACATACATCAGTCGTCACATTGATTAAGTTTCCAAATTTGTTCTTAATTAGTTGCAATGCTCGCTGTACTATTCCATTTTTTTTTGAAGCATGACAACCAGTATGGTCGTGTTTAGTAGGAATGCCAAAAATAATTATTGATGTAATTCCAGCATCCAACACCTTCTGTACTTGGTTGATGGTTTGCGATAAAGGCATTGTTTTCGTACCGGGCATCATATTGATGTGCTGAATCTTTGTTCCCTGCTCCTGAATAAAAATGGGAAAAACCATATCCTTCTTAAGTAATCCTACTTCATTACAAACTCTATGATAAACGGTACCAGGATCGATGCTATACGACTGCACAGATATCAGCTATCATATATTTGCACGAATATGAATACTTAGCGTGTTGTAATATATTGAATTACAAACTATTGAACTCTTAACTTGCTATTCTCCGAACAGACACTACCTTTGAAATTTTAGGATGCGAATGGTTTTCTGGTTCGTTATTCGTTTGTTTGTTCTATGGATCTTATTATAATCAATTATTATTAATTTCTGATATCTTTTTTGATAGATCATCTATCTAGATGCTTTCGAAAATCAATGGATGGATTACAATAGTATATGGCATATGGCATATGAAATGAATGGTCACCACTTTCGTTCCACACTATAAAATCACACTATTAAATGCGCTGTAATTTATCTAGTATCAGGCCGATAATCAAAGAACATCTTGAAGATTCTGAAAATGAGACTCATTTTGCATGCTCTGAATAGAAAGATCAGTAACCTTGCTTTTGACGATATTTCTGCAGGCGCAATAGCGCTTAGAACGTATTGCCATCAAGAGACATATTTTCATGGTCTTTGTTGTATATTGTTTGAAGCAGAAGATGGACAGCTACTGCCCTTAACTTATTTGCTAAAGCCTTCGGCCTACATTGCTTCAAACAAGATAAATTCCTAAAAAATATGCGAAGAACATGAATATCAGTCAATTGAAAAGAGATGTCATTAGTTTATTGATTATGCTAGACATAAACTACATATGTACAGTGTATAATACTTGATATAACGGATTGAAGCGCGTAACAATTGGCATACCTTCATACAATGAAGAACGGAATATAATCAGCCTTTTAGATTCGCTTGTCACTCAACCTTCAAAAGACATTTTCATTTCAGAGATAATAATATCAGATGATTCGACTGACAGAACACCAGAACTCGTCGAAAACTTTGCCAAAAAAAATACCCATCTTACAATTAATTTGATGCATCACGATAAAAGAAGAGGAGCTGCAGCAGCTTGGAATGAGATCTTTCACTCATCGACTGGAGATGTCATTGTATTATATGATGCTGATATTGTTATCAACAAATATACTACAGCACAACTTGCCTCTTCTCTGAAAAATGGAATAGGTCTTTGCGCCTCCAATCCGCAACCTACTCCAGTTAAGGGCATATCTGGAAGGGCATCTACGTTCATTGCATACTGGCTCCGTTCAGTAAGGAAACAGATGATATCACAATATACCGTCATGGGTAGAGCACTTTCAGTGACTTCAGCAGTTGCAAAAAAAATAATTATTCCGAATAACATAATCG
Source organism: Nitrososphaeraceae archaeon (assembly GCA_035639375.1). Lineage (GTDB taxonomy): Archaea > Thermoproteota > Nitrososphaeria > Nitrososphaerales > Nitrososphaeraceae > JAJNBK01. Next base: position 1,013 of record DASQYF010000097.1, on the reverse strand, counting down.
CTATAGATCTATATCTTCAGTGTAAGATCCTTGAATTTGGCTTAAACATTCTCTATGATGATAGTGCATTAATTTATTTTCTACCTGCAAATAACCTCTTTGACTTTGCTTCACAGGTTGTCAGGGCAGATATTGGCCACAAGCAGATTCATGCTTATTATTCTAAATTCAAGATTAATCTTCCCTTGAAAATTGCTGTTATTGAAGGAGTGCGCAATTATATTCATGATCCAATAGGGGCTTTGTGTGTCATGATTTGCTACGCAACACTTCCCTATTACAAAGCTAAAATAAAAGAAGCGGGATCGGCAAAGTGGCATACAGCCGATAGTACAAAAGCATTTGATTATAAAGTGCGGTTCTGATTTCTTATTCAAATACTATCTGCATAATGCTTATGAAACATGATCTAGTCTGAACAAATATTAGAGAAAGTCTAATCTAAATTTGCCAAGAAAGGTAAATATATGATTTATGCCTGTCGGAAAGAAAATGAGGATAAAAATCTTGTCACTTGCTTTGAATCTTCCTTTCATGATAATCATTAAAAATGAAGTCTTCATACGCTTATTATTATTTCTGATAGAAAGAATAGAAGTATTAGTAACTTGAAATTATTTTGATCATAAAAAATATTAAAAGCAGATATAATTTATTATTCTGCCAAATAAATTAGAATTGTCATGGCCATTCAATGTTATTTGATTCTAGTTGCATGTGTATTTCTACTATAATACACAACTTGTTTTAACAAACATTGCATAACAACTGCTGATCCTAGCAAATTAAAAACTACTAGGATTACATGCTCAATACAATTATCTTATTGTTACCATAAGATGTTTCAAAAAATTCTCGACCGATTCATAATATATATACGTTAGCAAAACAAAAGAAATCGGGTTGGGTGCGGCGGTAGGAGCCGTACTGGGATATGTGTGTACACCACATGAAAAAAAATATGGCTCCTTAATAGATCAGTGGAGACAAAATAGCAATATTTTTGAAATTTA
>DASQYF010000096.1:0-14595 GCA_035639375.1 Nitrososphaeraceae archaeon | reverse complement strand
AGTTAATAATGTTTTATTTTGTATTGTTATTTATTATTTATTTATTTATAAATAATTAATTAATTAAATATTATTTTATTAATTTTATTATCTATTATGTATATGTGTACTATCTATTTATTATCTAATAATGCGACAAATATTTCGTTAATATAACATGTGTTTAGTAATTTAAAATTATTATTAGGATACGTATAATAATTAGTTTCACTCGTCTGTGAGTAAATAAATATCATAAGATATTTAATGGATACACAAATACATCCTTTATATGTATTTGCTTGAATTTACTAGCTGTATAGATGAAAGAGAAATATGATGTGGTAGCAACTGGTGGAACATTTGATGTTATACATATTGGTCACTTGGCCTTGCTTTCAAAAGCTTTTGAAATAGGAAAGAAAGTAATTATCGGAGTTTCTAGTGATGCTTTTGCAAGCGTCAAAAAGGGCAATAACAAATTAAATCATAATTATGAGCAACGAGTTGGTAACTTGAAAGAAAAAATTGAAGAGAAGTTTGGCAATGTCACTTATGAAATTAGTAAGCTCGATGATCTATATGGACCAACAGTAATTTATGGACATGTAGAAGCGATAGTATCAAGTACTGAAACAGCAGTAAACGGACACCTTATAAACGAGATACGTTCTAAGAATGGTCTAAAACCTCTCAATATTATTAGTGTTAATATGATACAAGCAGAAGATGGAAATCCCATTTCATCTACAAGAATAAGAAATGGTGAAATTGACTCCACTGGCAAATTGTTAAAGATAAAGTAAAAAGGCACCAATAATTATTGATTAATTGTGTTTTATATTAATTGATACACAGTATAGATAAGCATGAGCACCTATGAGGATAATCCATTTAGATTCAGTTTAAGTCGAATTAATACCACTATAAAGAATCTCAAGGAAGGATTAGACCCTGAGAATCTTGCTTATTGGTACAAGAGAATAGAGGAACGATCCGTGGAAATCGTTCCTACTCACTTAAAAGAAAAGATTCATTTCCAGCAAGATAGAATTCTGTGGATGAAATTTAAGATCGATGTATCAAAACGCGCAGTTCCTTATGTGATACAAGTAATTGAAGAATATATTCCAATAATGCCTTATTCTACAGGTCTGTACTTTCGAAATATTCAGAATATGCTGACAGACGAAGCGAATAAAGAACTGTGCTAAAAAATCAGAAGTTTGGATAAGGCTTTATTAAAGCCAAGAATGAAGATAAAAGCGTAATATTTCTCTGTGAAATTAAATATGTATTAGTTCTCCGAAACAATAACTTCCATAATATAATTTTCAAATATACTTTCTATGATTGATTTTTTTCCTTTTACTATTTCTTCTATCATATATTTTAATCTGAGTGCTGTACTGTTATCTTTCAGTAGGACACTATGTGAGGATTTATCCTTTAGAATTATAACTATCTCGTTATTAACAACTGCAGCCACACCTGCGATCATTGTAGTATTGTCTTTTTGATCCGCTATTAGACTGGCCAGTTTCGCTGCTTCATAGTAATCCTCGCACTGGAATTTTAATGAAAATGTTATAGTATTTCACCTAAGTTTCTCCATTATACATAAATTCCTTAATTACATCTTTTGCACTTTCTCGGCGTTTCCTGAAGTCTACTATAAAAGACTTCGACTGTAAGGCCAGATCGCTTTTGCACTCTCCGCATAGCAAATTTCCGCTTCTACATTTTAGTAAGCGCTCATCAGATTGTCTTTCTGTATCAAAGAAATACCGTAAATACCAGAATACTGGACACCCAGCTGGATTACCTCCCAATTTTCTTTGAAGTGCAACAGTAGCTTGTCCTCCTGTGAATGCGGTGGAAACTTTTTTTTCTACGACTTCAGGCTCATCTGTAGTAAACAATGCTGTCTCAGGTTTTGAGGAAGACATCTTACCGGAAATTCCAAGACCAGGTAGAAACTTGCTGTGAATCTGAGCGGGTTTATAATATCCTAGCCGCTCTGCCACATCTCGGGTCATTCTCCAATAAGGATCTTGATCTATTGCTGCTGGGATTAAGACTGGAATTGGTTTACCCTCAATAATTGAAGGTAAAAAACATGGAGCCGCCTGTATTGATGGAAAGCCTATCATGCCTATATTTGTGGAATTTGAAAAACCAAATACTGCCTTTGCAGTGGACAGTGTAATTCTTTTTGCAACTTCTGTTGCTATAGGATATAAATGTTTGATATGTTTTGTATCCACAATTATCTTCGTTTTTCTTGGATCGAAACCAACTGCGATTATATCTAATATATTCTCATAAGTAAAATGATGTATTTGCTGTAGTGTACGATCTTGGCCATACAAAAATTTTTCATCGTCTGTTATTTGAAATAGTAATTTAGCGTCAAACTTGTCCTGAAGATATTTTGTAAAAATCCACGGCAGCAAGTGACCCATATGTATCATACCTGAAGGTCCCCTACCTGTATAAAGATAGAATTTATCCCCCTTCTCATATTTACTTAAGATCCAGTCAAAATCGCGATGGGAAAAGAAATACTGAAGCTTTAACATTGGATGCACTTCTCCAATAAGATCTTTTATCTTCTCAAGCACGTCAGGAGTAATCTTCTGTGTGCCAAAACTTTCTATCAATTTATTGTAGTCTATCTCGCCTTCTACTTCCCAAGGTGTCACCTTGAATTCGTCATTAGTTTCACCATTACGACCGCTTTGAATAGGGTCCACCATCACTACTCGACAAACATTTTAAACGTTTAAAAAGTCTTCTTCAGCTGACAACCTTGGCAACAATGAGTAGTAGTAGCAAACTTCATCCTATTGAGAGATCCTTGTTACAAGTACTTGCTACCAACGAGCAGATATCTGTTGAAAAAATTGCACATATTTCTAACCTAAATATTGATCAGGTCAGACGTGGTATAGAATGGTTAAAGTTTAAGAATTTAATATTTTTCACTGATAAATCAGTTACTAGTATCTCGTCTGTGTCAGATATAGAGACTGCAAGAATAAAGGAATTGCCAGAAAGGACACTCGTAAAAATCATAAAAGAAAAAGGAAAAATGAATCCAGAAACAGGAGAGTATTACATTAGCATAAAAGATCTTTTCAAACAAAAGTTTTTCTTAGACATTGATACCAGCTCGGCGTTTCGATACGCTTTGAAAAACAAATGGATCGAACAACGAAAATCATCTGTTGGAGAGAAAGAAATATTTCTGACTGCCTTAGCAAATGATCAGTCAGCAGAAGAAAAGTTATTGCAGAAATTGAATAGTCAAAAAAAAATTCTAAAGTCAAACCTAAACCCGGAAGAATTACAAGCAGTTGATCTGCTTAAAAAACGTCCAAGTTATTTAATGGAAAAAAAGGAGAAAACTGCTGAAATCTCTCTGTCATCGGAGGGTAAACAATTGTTATTAGCATTGGCACCTCAGCCAACCTCAGAAGAAAGAAGGCTAACCCCAGAAATGATAACTTCGGGAAAATGGAGAAACATTAAATTCAGTCCATTAGACGTAGAGTCTCCCGTACAATCTGTATATGCAGGAAGAAAGCATCCGTTAATGGATATAATTGACGAAGTGAAGGAAATTTTTGTTGGTATGGGATTTACAGAAATCGATGGTCCCATAATACAGTCTAGTTTTTGGAACTTTGACGTACTTTTTACTCCGCAGGATCATTCTGCAAGGGAAATGCATGATACTTTCTATGTTTCGCGAATAAAGGAGAATAGACTTGCTAGCGATGATCAAATTAAAAAGGTGTCTGAAACTCACAGAAACGGGTGGAAATATGAATGGGATATCGAAGAGGCAAAGAGAACCGTTCTTCGGACGCATACTACATGTGTTACTATAAATTATCTTGCTGAAAACAAGCCTGAAAAATGCAGGATATTTTCTATAGGTAGAGTTTTTAGAAACGAAAAAGTATCGTATAAGCATCTGATTGAATTTAATCAAGTAGAGGGAATTGTTACAGATTCAAATGTTACATTGCGAGATTTAATGGGTCTTCAAACTGAATTTTATACAAGGCTAGGTATTAAAAGGATCAAATTCTGGCCTACTTATTTTCCATATACTGAACCGTCGCTTCAATCTATGATATATAACGAGTCATTAGGAAAGTGGGTAGAGTTATTTGGAATGGGAATATTAAGACCAGAAATAACATCATCTATTGGGATAAAAAATCCAGTTCTCGCATGGGGAGGAGGATTAGAAAGGATGGCAATGCTGCGCTTTGGATTAAATGATGCTCGCGATTTATATCGTAATGACTTAAAGTGGCTCAGGAGTACTCCCTTTTGCCAGTTGTAAACATCACTACTAGCTTATTAAATAAATTCTTCCCTGAGAAGGATGTTACTGAGTTACAAGAGCTTCTTCCATATGTAGGACTTGATATAGAAGGACTCGATAACCAAGTGATTAGAGTAGAGTACAATCCAAACAGGCCTGATTTTGCTTCACCTTATGGAATCATTCGGGCACTAAAAGGAATATTGGATATTGAAACGGGGATTCCAAAATTACGGTTGTTAAAGAATGGAATTTACAAAATTGATGTAGAGTCATCGGTAAAACAGGTTAGGCCTATTATCGTATCTTTAGTAGCAAAGAAAAATAACGTGCATGACAATGAAGCAATCAAACAATTAATTTTAATGCAAGAAGATCTTCATAATGGCATAGGTAGAAGAAGAAAAAAAGCTTCAATCGGGATCCATGACTTGGATTCAATAAAATTTCCAATTACTTATAAAACTGTAACTGATGACTTTTTCTTTGTTCCGCTCGGTGTAGAGTCGAGTAATACGATTAAGCAGATTTTAAATGAATTTGATGTTGGTAGACAATATAGGCATATTTTGGAGAATTCAAATAAATATCCTATAATTGTCGATGCCGATAATAATGTACTGTCGTTTCCTCCTATCATCAATGGTAACGTAACTAAGATAACTCCTAAAACTAACAATCTCTTCATCGAGATTACAGCTAACAATCAAAAGGCAGCGGATGACATTCTTGCTATATTAGCAATTACATTCCAAGATATGGGCTTTGAAATTCATAATGTTTCTATTAGTAGTTCAGGCGTGATACAGCTTACACCTAAATTGGAGACAATTTCTATTGATGTGGATGTTAGTTATATCAATAGTATGCTTGGATTAGAGCTAACTAAGAAAGAAATTATGTCTTTTTTAAAGAAAAGTAGGTTAGATGCCTATCTATCAGGTACAGATATTATTACCTGTATTGTTCCAAGATACCGTACAGATATACTTCATGCTATAGATATCGTAGAGGAAGTAGCAATAGGATATGGAATCTATAATTTAAAACCTAGAATGTCCGCTTGGACTTCGATTGGTCAGAAAAGTTCTATTTCAATTTACTTTGACATTATAAGACGTACACTAGCCGGATTAAATATGTTAGAAGTTGTGAATTTTAGCCTTGTGAACAAAAAATCTCAATACGAACTTATGGGTTTAAAAGCCCCTGACAATGTCCTGTCTGTAGATGCAACAAAAAGCGAGGACCATGAACTACTTAGAGAATCTATGATTCCATCTCTATTACAAACACTATCCCATAATGTACACTGGCAGTACCCGCAAAGATTATTTGAAATAGGAACAATTTTCCATCTAGACAACACTATTAAAGAAAGCTGGTGCCTGGCTGCTGCTGTTGCTCATAACAACGCAGATTTTACAGAAATAAAATCGATTATGCAGACATTCTTGAAAATGGCATTTGACAAAGACATTTTTACGCAAGAAAATGCAAATCCCTTTTTTATCGAAGGTAGGTCTGCAACAGTTGTTTTGGATAAAAAATCTGTAATTGGAATGATCGGAGAGATAACCCCTTTAGCTATTGATAATTTCAAAATTAGGGTACCGGTTTCTGTTTTTGAGTTAAATCTATCCCAATTACTTGGAATATAGTTTATGTTTATATTTGTGAATAAATATCTGTATATTGCGTATTGTTAGTGCATGAGAGGAATTGGGATGATAATGATTAGATGCTTGATTCTCTATTTCTAATCTATGCACTAGAATATAGCACCCCGTTAAAGAGAGTACACGAGGAGGAATACACATGAGTGTATGGCTACCAGTGAATACGTGTGGGTCAGAGGCGGGGCACATTTACTGTATAGATTTCTTGATATACAGTCGAAAGTCACTATCCCTATATTTAATTGTAGAATGGTTGTTTATAATACGTAACAACACATATTGATATTTGTATTAATAACGCACTGATGCATGTATAAAACACATTCTTTAATCCTCTAGTTACCAGATAAGTTTTGTGATCCAATTGTACGTTGGATTTGGGAGTTGAATTCTTACTAAAACATCTTTTGTACTATTATTATACACAGATATGCAATCCTTATTGCTTATGCAATGAAGTATATACCAGCGATTGATATGATTGGTAAATGCGATCAATGTGGATTGGAAAATGTTGAAATTACAATGGTAAAATCGGATCAAAATAAGGAACTCCACCTTTGTAATCAATGCAAACCAACGGATGGTGCTTACGGCTATTAGACGGTCATATTTGCCAAAAATTAATTTGTTAGTACAACGAAACGCATTTCTGTCTTCTGTTGTTATATTTGATAAAAGTCGCAATATATTTAACATCTTTAGCCTTCTACTGATTTGGAGTTCTCTCTCTTTCTATGCATATATGCCAATATCGAGAAAATAGTTCTACCTTGAATTAATCCATGCTCCTGAGTCTTCCTATATATACACACGCCAATTTTCTATATTGCATCTGATAATCTGTCCTTATCCTTTAATCTTAAGCTCACTGGATGCTTCTCTGAGATTTCTATCTAAGGGGATATGTGCCTGTGTTCTAAAGTTCCAATCTCTCAATCTGTCCATTGTGGGACGCATTTAGATGTCAATTCTGTTTGGGCTGGCACCTTTACCAACTCGTCCTATTATTGAACATAGGCCCCTGTCACGGCCAGCAAATGAGCTAGGAGTTCCTGTTCTACTTATGTTATTATTATTATCGTTTGAAGAAAAAGCTCGCCATCCTGATGTACTTTCTTGAATCTTATCTGGCATAACTATTCCGCGATTCCTACTAAATGACCTCCTGCGATTCCGGATGTAACTATCTGTCCATCGCTACGTATAGAACATACAATTGAAGTTTGTATTTTAGAAAGTACTATGTATCTATACCTATCATATAAATATGCCAGTATCAAATTATCTGAATATTTGACATGAGATTATATAAAATAAATAGTAAGACTTAATCTCATTTGGATATCGAATATTATAATTACACGATCAAAAAATGTGATATTTTATTAACATTTAACAATCTATAGCCATTCACATAGAGTAATAATATCCAACAGCACTGGTACGCGCCCCTATACATGAGCACTAATTTAGTTGCATATTGTACTTATCGGATATCTATATTGGCAAGGCTTATCTAAGCTTCTTTTACTATCTTTGCCATGCCTTTCGAAAGCCTGGGTGAATATATCGAGGCGTTAGACAAAAGCGGACAACTAGCACGAGTAAAAAAAAGAGTAAGTCCGCATTTAGAAATTGCAGAAATTCTGAGGAGACTAATGTATGCTGGCAATCAACCGGCAGTGTTATTTGAAGATGTGCAAGGCTATGACATACCTGTTCTCGGTAACGCATTCGGAAGTCTAATACGGCTAAAAACTGCGTTGGAAATAGAAAACTTCCAAGAAATAGGTGAAAGAATTATTGAGCTTACAAAAATGAAAATGCCTGCAGGAATGCTAAACAAACTCAGGATGCTACCAAAACTATCAGAGATAGCCCAGTATGGTCCAAAAACTGTAGAGTCAGGACCTGTTATGGAAGTCACAAAGATGGATAAGATTGATCTGAATTCTCTACCTATTCTAAAATCTTTTCCTGGCGATGCAGGCCGATTTATTACATTTGGATTGACTGTTACAAAGCATCCTGAAACAGGAATTCGAAATATTGGTGTCTATAGAATTCAGGTTATAAATGAAATAAAAGCAATAATGCATTGGCAAATTCATAAGCGTGGAGCACAGCATTACGAAATAATGAAGGAGCAAATGAAACCCATCGAAGTAGCGATAGTAATAGGCGCCGATCCTGCTACAGTTTTCAGTGCAGTCGCTCCCGTGCCAGAGGGTATGGATAAATTTCTGTTTGCGGGTATAACTAGAAAGAGAGGAATCAAACTTGTTAGATGTAATAGTATTGACTTGGAAGTTCCTGCAAATGCTGAAATTGTATTGGAAGGATACATAGATCCAAACGACATGCGTATGGAAGGTCCTTTTGGAGATCATACAGGATATTACACGCCTCCAGAAGCATATCCTACGTTCACTCTCACCGGTATTATGCGAAGAAATAAGCCCGTTTATCTGACAACTGTTGTTGGCAAGCCTGTTTTAGAGGATGCTTATATAGGCAAAGTTATCGAGCGGTCATTCTTGCCACTTATTCAGATGTTCCAGCCAGAGGTAGTAGATTTTTCTATGCCTCCAGCAGGGTGGTTCCAAGGTCTTGCTGTGTTTTCAATCAAGAAACGTTACGCTGGGCAAGCCCGAAAGGTTATGATGGGTTTATGGGGAATGGGTCAGCTATCTCTTACCAAGATATTTGCCGTTGTAGATCATGATATAAATGTGCATGACATGAATGAAGTCATATGGGCTATTACAACAAGAGCCGACCCTAAGAGGGATACTATGATAATTGATAATACACCAACTGATACTTTAGATCCAGCTTCTCCATTGGTTAACCTTGGTTCAAAGATGGGGATAGATGCAACTACAAAATGGAAAGAGGAAGGATATCACAGGGAAATACAGCAACTCGCCACAGTAGATGACCAGACAAAGAAAACTGTTGATAGGAACTGGAAAGAATATGGGATATCTTAATATGTACATACATTATTCAGAGGATCTGCTAATTCAGACGAAGGATAAATTAGATTAAGAGATAGATGAAGCATTATGGGCTTGATTATTATCTGTCCTTATCTGTTATGAATAGGATTCTAACTGATATGTATTTACACTATTAGCAAGAGTATAAATTATAAGACTTTAAATAATGATTATTATTATTATATCTAACTATGAGCGCCAGTATAAAGAAAGAATCCGTTCCAAAAATTGTTGCATTGGAAGTTCTTGAGAAAAACGGAGTCAATGTAGAAAAACTAAAGGAATCAATCACGAAAGGAGTTGGTGCAGAATTCACAACATACTATTATTATACCATATTAAGAATGCATTGTACAGGATTAGAAGGCGAAGGAATTAAGGAAATAGTAGAGGACGCAAGAATTGAAGATAGAAATCATTTTGAAGCCATGGTTCCTAGGCTCTATGAATTGGGAGGTAGCTTGCCTAGAGATATAAGGAAGTTCGCAGATCAAGCTGGATGTCCTGATGCATATCTTCCAGATAATTGGGAAGATATTAACTCGATATTAAAAGTCTTGTTAGAGGCTGAACAATGTGCGATTAGATCATGGGGAGAAGTATGTGACATGACAGCAGGAAAAGACCCACGGACATATGATATTGCTCAAAGGATCATGCAAGAAGAAGTTGAGCATGAAGCATGGTTCATTGAACTACTATCGAAAAGACCTTCGGGACACTTTAGAAGAAGGTTTGTAGGTCAATCGCCGCATACGGGATCACAAGGCAGTTTAATACATCTTTGAGCAAAAAATATAATTTATAAAAGGTTTTTTTTCATTTCCATAGATGGTTGATGCTTTATCGAATTTGTAGCAGTAAGGATCTAAAGGATAACTCTATGATTGTTTTCAACATCAACAGCAATGATGTACTTGTAGGAAGGAGAAATGGAAAACTATTTTCTTGCAATAATTCATGTCCTCATAGAGGAGCATCACTTTCAAAAGGCGACTTCAATGGCAATAATATTGTTTGCTATATGCATGGATATGAATACAATGTATTTACTGGAAAGTTAGTACACATGAAGTCATGGAAAAAAGATGAATCATGGATGGAGCAAAGCTTCGAGTGGAGAAAATCAAATGATTTGACTTTATATCCGGTAATAGAGAAAGATGACATTATCTATCTAGAGTTCGGACAAGGCAATTGAATGCTCTCTACCAAAAACCGAAAAAATAAATCCTTCAATAAGTGAGAGCCCTTGTCTCTTATGCCTAACCATTCGTTTGTTGCTCTATAGTAACTATTTTGATAAGCTAAAAATAAATGAATAGATCAATACGCCAAGATTAAATATCAAATACAATAAGGGACTCTTCTAATCTGACGGCACTTGCTCGTCCAGTTAGCATTTTGATGTTGCTAGAGTTCATTAAAGTTTTGTTGTAGACCATTAGTATAATTTTTCTTATTATCCCTGGTTGCAGGTAATGGGAAGTTCCTATGTGATCGCAATAGCTATTAGATAATAAAGATTACCATCTAAAACTACTGATTAGACATTCATATATCTGATAATATTATGTTTAGTAACTAAAGTTTAAATGTCTTCACTCCTTCCAAAACATTCAGTTCGAAAATCGAATCTATGGCTGCTGGATAAGCTGCGCAAATTGCATGTAAACCAGAAGAATAGCATTTTATTCGTATTAATATTAGGCTCTAATCTCCTTTATGGTATAAGAAAGGTTAGATATTGCTTTCTTCTTTATAATTTACTAATCCTCCAGATTCAACTATCTTGGCAATTAAAGTAGGAAATGGCTTCATAGCATAGGATTCATTTTTTGATAAATTAGTAATTCTATTCTGACTAATATCGATATCGAGATTATCATTATCTGCAATTCTCTTGATTATGTCTTCTTCGACTTCAATTGGTAGCAGGTATCCCCCATCTACAGCGTTTCTATAAAATATCCTTGCAAAAGATGGTGCTAAAATTGCCTTTATACCAGTGCCGGAAAGAGCAATGGGTGCATGCTCTCTGCTAGAACCACAACCAAAATTACTGCCGCAAACTAGAAAATCTCCCTTTGATACTTTTTCAGGGAATTTGGCATCTATTCCTTCCATAGCATGTTTAGCCAATTCTTTGTGATCATGGATTTTAAGGTAAGGACCAGGAATAATGACATCTGTATCAATATTTGCTCTGTCATATTTATGAGCAAATCCTCTCATATTGATCAATTCCTCGCATCACGTGGATCTGTAATTTTGCCTGTTATCGCTGATGCTGCTACTACAAGTGGCGATGCAAGATATGTTTTTGATTCTACATGTCCCATTCTTCCTGGGAAGTTTCGGTTAGTTGTACTCACACATATTTCACCTTTTCCTAATACTCCCATGTGAGCTCCACAACATGCTCCACAAGTTGGCGGTCCGATAACAGCTCCTGCTTCCATGAAAATGCTAATTAATCCCTCTTTTATAGCCTTCATATAAATTGATTGAGCCGCAGGCAATACCTCGGTTCTTACTTTTACTTTCTTGCCTTTGAGCAATTTAGCCGCCAATCGAAGATCTTCAAGTTTTGCACCTGTGCATGATCCTATGTATGCCTTGTCTATTTCAGTACCTTGCAATTCTCTTGCGACGCTGATATTGCCAGGAGAAAATGGCTTTGCTACAATAGGTTCTAATTTGTCAATCTCGTAAGTAAATATATCAGAAAATTCTGCGTCAGAATCCCCAAGTATTGCAAAATAAGAAGAATCTGTCCTCTCGCGGATATATTCATCGGTTATAGAGTCAGGCTCAATAATACCATTCTTGGCACCAGCTTCTGTGGTCATATTGGTGAGCGTCAGGCGCTCTTCCATACTTAAATGTCTTATTACTTCGTCGGAAAACTGCATTGTCTTGTAATTTGCACCATCCGTTCCTATATCGCCTATGATCCTTAGTATGATATCTTTAGCCATTATGTAGTCAGGTTTTTTCCCTATTAGTTTGAACATAATCGTATCTGGTATTTTAAACCAAATTTGTCCGTTCATTAAAATATATGCAATATCTGTATGACCTAAACCCGCAGCAAATGCTCCCATTGCTCCTGTAGTATTTGTATGAGAATCTCCGCCGACATAGACCTCTCCGGGAAGAACCATTGCTTCTTCGTGTGAGAGAGTATGACAAATTCCATATTGTCCTAAACCGTATTTAAAATGCTTTTTTATTCCTAATTTCTTACTCCAGTCAGAAAGTTCGATAAGATTTTCAGCGGAAATTCTGTCTGGAGCAGGGACAAAATGATCCTCTGTTATCCATACTCTGTCTGGATCCCAAATGTGCTCAAGTTTTTTTCCCTTTTTTTCCCACTCACTGAAAACTTTAATGACTCCCGGCCCAGAAACATCATGCAACATGACCTTATCTATTTTAGCAAAGATTACATCGCCTGGTGAGACATGAGGTTTTCCTGCCGCTCGTGCAAGAATTTTTTCAGTGATTGTCATACCCAAAACTGATTCACTATCTCTATGAATCGAGTCAATTCACAGATTAATACTTTATGTGTGAGATAAAATAGAAGAGTATGTGGTGAACATTTAATCTATTGGAAATTCTGCCTTTGTCAGTATCATTAAAAACAGGCAAATTCGACCTTTTTAAAAGCCTCGACTTACAAAATTTTAGATTCACAGATAATGATATTCTTGTAATTTCAAGCAAATATGTTTCTATGAGTGAAGGCTCTATAAGAAGACTAGATATTGTCAAGGTAAGCGCAAGAGCAATAGAACTTGCATCTAAATATCATATGAATGCAAAGCTCGTCGAGCTTGTTATCCGTGAATCTGATTATATATTCAGAGGTATACCTGGTTTTTTGCTTGCAATCAAAGATGGAATTATAGCCCCAAACGCAGGTATTGACAAGTCAAATATACCTTCAGGATATGTGATTTTGTATCCTCGCCATCCTTTTAAAACAGCAGAGAATTTGCGCCAAAAATTCCTACTGCATTTGGGCGTTAGAGTTATGGTTATTATTGCAGATAGCCGATTAATGCCAACTAGAATTGGTACTACAGGTATAGCAATAGCCTGTGCGGGTTTAGAACCTGTAGAAGACCAGAGAGGGAAAGTAGATTTATTTGGAAATGTTCTCAAAGTAACTCTTAGGGCAGTCGCAGACAGCCTTGCGACAATTGGGGTCTCAGTAATGGGTGAAAGCAATGAATCTATACCTGCGATAGTTATACGAAATACCAAAGTAATTGCTACAGATAGAAAACTTTCATGGCATGATATGGCGGTAGATGCGGCAGAAGACATCTACATCAGGGGTATGCAATATTAAAATTGGATTTCTAATATAACAGAATTACTTATTTAGACATACAGTTTTAATAATGCTATTTACTGAACAAGGATGCCAGAGTATATGTCTGAGTTCTTGACTAGCTACCCTAGACGCATAAGTATCGTAAGAGGATTACATGATTTTATACATCATGAAGAAATTGAATTAGACCATTTAAGTTTAATGGTAAAGATAAAGAAAGAGGAGATAATCAAAACTCTCATTATAGAGGGGTTTCGACGAGTCAAATTTGAGAACAAAAAGCCAATGCAGATAGGTAGTGGTTTTACAAAGAGACTTAGTAAGCCATGGGAAATGCATGTACGCTTGTTGGATTTGCAGCACGGTTTGATCGCAATACAAGCAGAGGTAGAAATATCACGTAAATACATACAACATATCAGATCCGTAAGAGCTCCAGTCATATACGAAATAGAAACGATATTGACCAAGCATAGCATAGAATATAAAATATGGAATGCAAAAGTGAGGGATTACATATCTAACGTCATTGATAATCACCAGATTAAACTTAATGCTCCGACATTACCTGCTATGCCATGGAAACCTATGATGGGTTTTGGAATTACTTTGGCTATAATTTATGCGTTAAAATTTGTTGGTATTTTGAAAAATACACAGCTCCTATGAATATGAATATTGTATAAAATATCTATAGATAGATATAAAGTAAGCATTGGCACATCAATGAGTTGGATAAGTTACGATTAGAATTCCTCAGAATAATATTAAAAACATATATTGTTTTAGAATATATCCATTATTTTATTCAAATCGTCTTTAATTGCGTAGTCTTTACAAGGGAACAATTCGAAGAGGATGTGTGTAATGACTTATGGTTATTGATGTCATAACACTAACTACAGTTATATTCTGTTTTAATCTTCATATATAGATTGTTACCTATCGACGATCATTTAGTGTCAATAACAATAGTATTGTAAGAGATCATATTGCGAATTATAACGTAACTGTTCTTCGTAACTTTAGTACTAGAATGTCGATTTTTGTTTGAATACATCAGCCTTATTGATAATGTGATATTTAAGAACTGTCAGCTACTATCTTCAAAATTCCTGTTCATATTGTTGGAGGTTTCTAAACAGAAATATTGTATCTGTACTGATTGAAATGCTAGATAAATCTATCAGTTAGAGTGACTGCAGTAACTGCAAAGTTACTGCAGAAGAGAATGTTAAATAT
>DASQYF010000095.1:0-5509 GCA_035639375.1 Nitrososphaeraceae archaeon | reverse complement strand
ATATTTTAGTCAACATAAGATTTAGTCTGAAATCGCAGAAATAGAAAGAATATCACCACGTGACATACACGCTATCTTAAAGGAAGAAGAAGCCAAACGGCAAAAATATCAACATCAGCAACAGGAACAAGAGCTGTCTAGTAAAGTCTACAAATTATTTTCTGAAGGTAAGCGTCGTGTACAAGTCGCTATCACGTTAAATCTAAGAGAGCCAGAGGTAACAAAATTGTATAAAGAGTATTTGAAGTTAAATCGATCCGATAAACTCTATTCCGTTTATAAAGAGTTAGGAGATGATGGGATACGAGATTTTCTAAAGCTATACAAATTATCTAAAAAAGAAGGTGTTAGCAGACAGCAAGTTGTTAAGCTTCTCCAACTGGCTGATGATGATAATGCTCTTGGACTAGTACAGATTGAAAAATTGCGCAAAAGGATGATAGATGAAATACATGATTTTGATATGCAAATAGAAAGATCCAAGATTTGTTTGGATAGATTGAATAATGAAATAGCTAGCTCCAGAGGTTTCTGAACTCCTAAGATATGTCTTGTGAACGCAAAAGACGAGAGGCAGAACAGCTCAATAATTACATATCAAGATTAGAGACTGTTATTATTCGATTTAAAAACAATAATGAAGAATACCTTAGTGTCAAACAGACGATTGAAGAAGAAGTTAGAAGTGTTCTTACAGATAGTAAAGCACTCTTAGAATTCGCTCTTACATCAGTAATTGATGCAATAAGAAGAATCCCATACTGATATAATAATCTTATAGTCAGTAATACATCAATATCGTCAACATCAATACCTGCACAAGACTTGCTACTACCACATATTGATGATTATAAAGACATGATATTGGATGAATCCAAAAGGCTTTAGTAGACACTATTGAAACATTTAACAAATAGTATAATTGACAATACAGTAGGAGATTCTTCTTCGTCTATTTCTTCATGATCATCATATTGTACATTTAACTTTGGTCCATTCTATGAAAATGCTAGCTAGGAATAGAACAGCCAGAGATTATCATAAGAGCAAAGGCAAACATTGATAATAAAAAGGCTGCTGATTGTTTATTATTATTACTTGGTTCAATTTGTTGGTTTTGCTATTATCAGATGATAAGTCCAATCTGCATTGTAAATATACTGCTGTTTGATAGGATTTAATACACTGACCGTGAGATGTACATCTTGGCATACTTACATAAAAGAGAACGAAAAGCTTTTGCCATGCCAAACAGTGTTGAGAGAAAATCCTCTGATAGTCAATACCTGCTTATTAGTCACAATAAGGTTGTCATGCTGAGAAAATAACAGTACAAAAAGGAAACTGGGAGAAACATATTAAACTCCTTTCTAGGCTTTGAATTCCATTATAATATGCTTGAATCATTCAGTGAAGCTCTTGGAAAGCGAATAATTCTTTTTGATGGAGCGATGGGAACAGAAATACAGAAATTGAATCCTAATCTTAATGATTTCCCAGATAAGAAGGATGGTTTTAATGATGGTTTAATACTTAGTAGACCAGAATGGATCAAACAAATTCATAGAAACTACTTGAAAGCCGGGGCAGATTGTATAGAGACGAACACCTTTGGAAGTAATAAGATAAAGCTCGATGAGTATGGTTATGGTAATAGAACTGTTGAACTGAATAAAAAAGCTGCTGAACTTGGAAGAGAAGTGTGCAGTGAATTTAATGATAAATGTCGCTATGTTGTAGGTTCTATGGGGCCGACCGGCTATCTACCAAGCTCAAACGACCCAGACCTAGGACAAATCTCTCTAGATGAGATCAAAGAAGCATTTGAACAGCAAGCACAAGGCCTGATTCTTGGAAACGTCGATGCACTACTTATTGAGACTAGCCAAGATATTCTGGAAGTGAAACTTGCTATCAATGGATGCCATGATGCTATGCAAAATATAGGAAAAAAAGTTCCACTGATATCCAATGTTACACTCGATCAATATGGAAAGATGTTACTTGGAACAAATGTTCAAGCTGCTTACACTACAGTTAGCGACATGGGAATCGATGTTTTTGGTTTAAATTGCTCTACAGGTCCAGTCGAGATGACACCTAGTGTTAGATGGTTAAGTGAGCAAGATGAATTACCCATATTAGTTGTTCCTAACGCTGGTATGCCTCAAAATGAAGGCGGCAAAGCATTATATAAAATGACTCCAATCGAAATCAGAGATAAACTTAAAGATTTTATCGATAACTACAAGAATATACGCATCATCGGCGGATGTTGTGGAACTAATCCCGAACATATAGCAGAGCTACGTAAAATGTTAGACGAAAAAATATCGAGCAAAGATGAGCAATAAGGATAAGATTTTAGTGGGGTTCTGAATCAAAGCAATTTGTCATCTTGAAATGGCGAAGATACCAAGAATCAGTTCTGCATTGAAGGCAATAGACCTAAAACAAGAACCCCCACCTCTTATAATTGGTGAACGACTTAATACTCAAGGATCCAAAAAAGCAAAGGAGATGGTGCTAATGAATGACTTCGATGGTCTAGTGAATTTAGCCAGAGCACAGGTAGAAGATGGTGCTCATTGTCTAGATGTCTGTGTAGCAACCACAGAGCGGGCAGATGAAACAGAATTTATGAGAACACTCGTTAAGCGATTAAGCCTGGAGATAGAGGCACCACTCGTTATTGATTCAACTGACCCCAAAGTAATTGAGATCGCACTAAAACAGATTCCTGGTAGGCCAATAATTAATTCCATTAATCTTGAAGGTGATGGGAACAGATTTCACTCACTGGCACCTTTAATGGTAAAATATGGTGTCCCTGCTATTGCAATGTGTATAGGACCTAGAGGGATGGCAAAGACTCCAGAAGAAAAGTTGGAAACAGCAAAGCTTCTCTTTGAGACTGGAAAAAAATATGGGCTTCAGCCATGGCAGTTTATTTTTGATGTTCTCACGTTTACCTTGGCAACAGGCGAGCCAGAATTCTTAGAGTCGGCGAAAGATACACTTAAAGGTATAAGGAAGGTAAAGGAAAATCTTCCTGGTTGCTTTACTACCTTAGGTCTCAGCAATGTTAGTTTTGGTCTTCCGGTACAAGCAAGGAGAATAGTCAATTCTGTATTTCTACATCACGCTATAAATGCTGGCCTAGATTGCGTAATTATAAATGCAAAAGACATTATTCCTTACGCAGAAGTAGATTCAGCACAGCTAAAACTTGCAGAGGATCTTATATTCAATAATCATCCTAATGCTCTGCCGGCTCTTATTTCTTACTTTGAAGGATTAAATTTGACTACTACAGCATCATCCATCAAGAGAGTACAATTCGATGAAAAATGGGACGCCAGCAAAAGATGCTATTTCAGAATTCTTAATAGGCTCAAGGATGGGATAGAAAAGGATGTTACTGCAGCAATAGCAGATAGGATTTCCACAGATGGTAAAGTAGAGACAAAAATAGAAAACAACGGCGATTTAAAACCATTAGCATCTAAGGAAGAGTGTCATCAAGCTGCGGTAAAGACTTTAAATGAGGTTTTACTGCCAGCCATGAAAGAGGTTGGCGACAAATTTGGGGCGGGCGAGCTAATTTTACCTTTCGTCTTAAAATCAGCTGAATGTATGAAAGCTGCAGTTGTTGAATTAGAAAAGTATCTTATTAGACAGGAAGGAGTAAGCAAAGGCAAAATTGTATTATGCACTGTATATGGAGACGTGCACGATATAGGCAAAAATTTGGTAAAGACAATTTTTGCTAATAACGGATATTCAGTATATGATTTAGGCAAGCAAGTCCCGTTGCAAAGTATTATTGAAAAAATTCAGGAAGTTAATGCTGATGCAGTAGGGCTTTCGGCTCTCCTTGTTTCTACGTCAAAGCAAATGCAATATTTTATAGACCATGCGAGAAAAAATAATATGAGAATTCCAGTCTTATGTGGAGGGGCTGCTATTAACAGCAGTTTTATCAATAGAATTGCAAAAGAAGAAACGATTTATAATAATGGTGTATTCTACTGTAAAACTGCATTTGAAGGCTTGAAAGTCATGAACAAACTGATGTCTAATGAAAGAAATCAGTATATAGAAGAATGGCGTCAAAAACTTGAAAAATGGCAGGAAAAACAAAAACCCGCTGTCGAAGCTGTAGACTTACCGCAAAGTAGCATAAGGCCTGTTTCTCCTCCTGTTCCTCCACATATAAACATACAGGTACGACTTGGAGTTGACAATATTGATATGTCTAAAGTATGGAAATTCATTAATAAAAAATCTCTCTTTGTTCTATCTTGGGGAATTCGTGGAAAAAGTGCAGAAGATTTAAGTCAGGAAGCTGAAAGACTTTTCGAAGAATGGAAATCAAGAGTGATACAAGAAAATCTGTTTGCTCCGGAGGCAGTATACGGTTATTTTAGATGCCATAATAGAAATGGAAAACTTGTAGTAGAGTTACCTCATAGTGAAGGCGAAGTTGTATTTGATTTTCCTAGGTCCTCTAAAGAAAAACATCTATGCCTGACTGATTTCTTTGGTGACGATGATATCGTTGCTTTTCAAGCAGTGACAGTAGGCAACAAGGTAACACAAATTATCGATAATTGGAATAAAGAAAATAAATATACCGACGCGTATTATTTACATGGTTTAGCAGTCGAGACTGCGGAGGCATTGGCAGACTGGATTAATCTAAAAATAAAAACAGAACTTAACATCGGCGAAAAGCGTGGCCTTAGATATAGCTGGGGATATCCTAGTTGCCCCGATATTTCCCAACATTCGCTGGTATGGAAATTACTAGATCCAACAAAGTCAGGCATGGGATTAACTGAATCTGGACAAATAATACCAGATCAATCTACTGCAGCTATAGTGGTGCATCATCCCCAAGCAGAGTATTTTGTACTTTAAATTATCTAAAGAATCGCATTATTATTATTATTATTATTATTTCAACTTGTGGTCTAAAGAGAAAAGTCAATTCAATATCATAATAACAACACTTTATGAGCTTTTTATCATTGAGATTTAATTTTATGCTTTTTTACGTTCTCATAAGATTGTGAAAAGTTACAATATAATAAGTAAATTCAGCCCTCTCTAATAGGGATTATACTTCAATTAAACAAGGTAAGATATCCCCGGTTTATTTCATGATCGTCTTTTAGTATTCTCAAATGTCAAATAAATACAAGAGTACAAATTTTAATGTTTTAGAAGATCGGTATGCCTACATATTCCCTCTATAGCATCCACATACTTTTTCAGATAATTCCTATATTTATATATAGGATGCTAAAGAGAATTAACTGCATCTTGTATTTACAGTATATCTTTGACGGAACATGATATCTGTTTTTTATTCTAAATATATGAGCATATAAATTCTTCAATAAATAGAGATATATTAATAGGTGTGACAATAAACAATTTTGCGTTAGCTTGTGCAATTGATGAATCTCCACCCTACTTTACATATCATAATCAAACGATGATA
>DASQYF010000094.1:0-3106 GCA_035639375.1 Nitrososphaeraceae archaeon | reverse complement strand
CGTCATATTTTGTTCTATTGCTGCTCCTTGGGTATCTCCGTTGCTTTCTTGCTTCTCTTCTGGTTGTTTTACTGTGTTATTCTCCTTGGTAGATTTTGTCTTACTTGACGCTAATTCCTGTTTGATAGCTTTATCTTTGAGGTATATATCTGTCTGCTCTGCAGCAGCAGCCGCTTCCATAAGTATTTGATTGAAGAGTAATAAACTGATTATTATTACTCCTGTCGGAAGATAAAAAATAAACAATTTTAGCTGCATCGCGTAGTATATACCTCTGTACTCTTATCCGTATATGTGGATTAAATATCATAATGACGTACCTTTATTTCAGGACATTGTACTAGTATCAGGTATACTTAAAGAGAGAATTCAAGTGTATAACAGACAGAAAGTTTGATCGTTTAGTTAATTAATGGATACATCCTCTGAAATTAGATTCTCATACTAGATCTATAAATCTATTATGGTAGAAGATGATAATACTGTTCGTTTGTGTTAGAAAGAAGAATTATCAAAAGAGAAGAAGATGGATTTATTTATTCTCTCTTAAAGAGAATAAAGGCCTTGATATGAAGATGCTAGATGGGAAGAAGAATAGGAAAGGAAACTAAAGCTGACGATGGTGAAAGCAGTGAAGGTTGTGAATGTTCTGAAGAAGATACGTGCTCTCAAAACTATCTCCAATTGTAGAGTAAGTGTCATGTCATAACAGTTTATCGCTACTTTCAATAGTACGTAAAGCCTAAAATAGATATTATAATACTTTTTACAGCTATATAATATTGTTAATGTAGAGAGGAATTGTCTATATGCCTTCACTTTCTATAAGTTTTGTTTGCATATTAATGCAAGGACGATTTTAGCCTTTAATCTCAAAATTAGTTCTAATTATAATTCCTGGCGATGCTTCTGCATATCCTTTTAGTATTTATTAACTGGTAAATCTTGCTCAAAAAAATTTTTTATTAGTATGCTATTTCAAATGAATTGACAATCATTTGTATATCTGGAAAATAATCAGAATAGTATTCTTCTTCATCAATATACTCAATGTAGTATTACTTTATCTCCAATTATAGTTACAATTTCCATAGCTTTATAATTAGTATCATCTTCTACATCCCAATATAGTAATTGTATGCAGGCTTTCCTGCAAAAATACTGTTATTCGTATCAGATTCAATAAGGTTGAAATTTGTTAATTTTCGTTAAAGTCAGTAATAAGCGACTTAGCATATTCATCTAGAGCATATTTTGATCAATAAACCTTTCTATAGATATACCAAGGGTTTCTGGCACGTTGTCTAATCTGCTTCAAATTGAGAGCTGAACTGAATGATGTTAGGGATGTTGCTATGTATTTACAAGTAATCTATTGACAACCTGCTGAAAACCTTTTATATAATTTCGTGTTGAAAACCTCTTTACTGAATTACTCATCAGGATTCGTTCAGAATCTGGAATATTAAAGGCAGATGATGCGATCTGAGCTGCTTGTTCTAATGTATGAAAATGATATTTTGAAGGTACAAATTCTGTTTGTCCTCCAGTGGATGGTACAATGGGGATTAAGCCGGCACTCATAGCTTCTACTATCGATATTCCAAAGTGTTCTTGCCATCTTGGGTGGAAGTATACTTTGCTCTTCCTCATAAACGAAAGTAATTTATCAAAACTAACATCAATTTCAAATGTAACATAATCAACCAAATTAAAGTCTTCAATCATTTTCTTTAGATGGTAATAATAATCAAAATAATAAACATCAAGACTTCCAACAATTTTCATTCCAGTTCCAATGTTATTCTCTTTCAGCAATTTTGCAAACTTGATTGCATTTTCAACTTTCTTCAATGGGTCTATTCTGCAGACTACAAGGACGATATCTTCCCTTTCTATACAAGAAGATGATGATGTTAATGCTCCATTACGAAAGCTATCAACATCTACCGGTGGGCTTACAACAATTGCGTTGTCTATTCCAAATATCTTGAATATTGCTCTGCGACTATATTCGGAATTGGTAAGCACAGTAGAATTTTTCATTAGACTCTCATAGGCATCTTTGAGCCATTTTAAGTACCTTTTTTTATTGAAATCTATACTATTTTTTTGAGGATTATGCTGATCTGTACCAGCGGTAACAGATTTTAATGATGCTCTTCCAATTTTAAGATGCTTTTCAAGATATGCTTTATCTTCCGATTGTATAAAAAATTTTGCAGAAGGAAAATGGCAATATGTAATTGCATTATTTTTTGACAAAGATTTGTTATAATAAGGAACTATATCGCCATGAGTATTTATTATTATATCATACTCTTTTCCAATGGCATTACTAATACTTTGTTCTTCTAATAATTTCAAAATATTTACTTTCTTTATATTTTTAATAACTGAAGCAATGCTTTTGCCATATGCATTTTCTAGTTTTGTTGTATTGGGTTTTTCAAGTGTTGTAAGATCAATATCAATACCCATTTCTAATATCGCTCGCATAGTTACAAGAGTTAATCGCTCACCACCTCCACAAGGATTCAAATCAGAGTAAATGATGTTTGCTTTCAAACAAATCTGAGAGATATTTTGTTATATTTAAATTTCAAAGCTGTTATCATAGTATATCTATTACAGATGTCCCAACTGCAATCTTGGTTATCTTATAGTTACGAAGGCGAGAGTCTGTATAGAATCAAAGATGTATTGCCACTCTTCTGGAAACTTGCCATCTTTAGTTCTAGGATATTTATCTTCTGATATAATACATCAGATTAATCTTCATATAGCAATAAAGAATTGAATCCTGTATTCTTGACCTCTTTTGAATGGTGAGCGATATTTTCCTTTTGTGGCAGGATTTCTTCCGGTTTGCGGCAGCCTTGATCGTACTGGTATTCAATAGGTGAATGCCATATGTCGTTATTTTTTTTACATTATCAAAGACTATTAGAAATAGATCTTATTATTAGGCATGCATATGATTTGAATATTTTATTTTCGTGGTGGATTCCTTAATCCTTTAGTGTGATGTCGTTTATGTATAACCATCAATGGAGATTAGTCGTATGCTGCCGCTAAAAAGCGTAGAGAAAAAGAATCAACAACA
>DASQYF010000093.1:0-8561 GCA_035639375.1 Nitrososphaeraceae archaeon | reverse complement strand
ATAGAATATAAAGGTAAAGTATTTTTAGCACCCAATACTTCTGATGAAGAAATAGTTAATAAGGCCAAGCAAAAATTAGTCGAAAACGGTATCAAGGAGGAACATATTCAAATAAGCTACAATACACAAGATCTAGAAGTTGGTGACCTATACGTCAGTTACGAACCGCCTGATCTAGTAATTAGGAATGTTTATGATAAAAAGAAGAGTGGAATTACGAAGATGAAGAGTAAAGGAATGATAAAGATCTAGTGCAGAACATTATACAAGCTTTTTGCCAATTCGCTTACTTTCTGTTTACTCTCAGTGCCATCACTCATTGACCTCACTGTTACCTGTCCTTTCTCAATTTCTTCTGGTGCTACTATCACAGTTAGAACTGCATCTTTTGATGCTGCATCATCGAGTTGTTTTCTAAGCGCTCTCTCATTAAGGCTATAGTCTGTGCTAATTCCGCTGTTTCGCAAACTTGAAACTATATCTATTGCAGAAGCCCTGATAATGCTTGACGTATATGCAACATACACCATTTGTTTGGGCATACTTTTCAGAATTCCTTTGTTTTTAAGAGCTATCATTATCCTTTCCACACCTCCTGCGGCTCCAATTGCACCAATATCCTGTCTGCCAAAAGCATGAGTTAATCTATCGTATCTGCCTCCGCCTACGAGTGCACCCAGTTGAATAAAAGGATCAAATGCTTCGAAAACTACTCCTGAATAATAGTCCAGCCCTCTTACAACTCCGAGGTTAACTCTGACATTATCAACTCTCCTAGATTTTAATGAGTCCATTAATGCCGCAACTCTACTCCAGTTCTCTAATCCCTTTAGATCTGCTTTTGAATAAACTTCATTGACAGTACCTTTTACACCGGACAGATCAATTAGCTGTTGAAGTGTAGATAAACTAATTTTGTCTTTGTATTCCTCATATAATTCTGATACGCTCTTCTTTGCAACCTTGTCAACTGCTCTCAACATATCAGCGATTATTTGTCCTTCTGTCACTCCAAGTCTCTGTCGAATGTATTCCTCTATTAGCTGTCTATCATTGACTTCGACCATAACATTTAGTCCAAGTTTTTTTAAAAATAGTGAAACGAATTCTATTACTTCTACATCAGATTCTTTGCTGGGTGAACCGTAGATCTCAATATCCCATTGATGGAAATACCGATAGCGTCCGGCTTGTGGTTCGTCATATCTCCATACATCAGAAAATGATGCCACTTTTATAGGCATCTTCAAATCTCTCCTTGTTGCTACGAATCGAGTTAGACCAATTGTAAGATCAAATCTTAATGCAATATTTCTCTGTCCCTTGTCTGCAAAACTATAGATTTCGTTTGATATCGATGCTCCAGCCTTCGCTTCAAGCGTCGTGAGTGTCTCTAGAGGCGATGGCTCCATAAGCTTGAAGTTAAAGAGTTGTGCAGTTTCATTGAATTTTTCCTTAATATAATTAATATTATGAAGCTCGTCTGGTTCTATATCTCTCATTCCGCGAGGAAGATCTAATTTCATAATGGAACGCAGTATTTTGTTGACATTTAGATTTTACGATCAATTCTAATAAAACCTACATTTGTACCGATATAGTGACAACAGGGTTTCGTTATCTTGATCATATGACAGATGCGATCGTTGAGGCTTATGGCAATTCTCTAGATGAGGCATTTGAAAATTCTGCCAAGGGACTCATCAATACGATGATTGATCTCAAACAGATTTCTCCTGACCAAGAATATGAAATCATAGCCACAGGATATGATCTCAAAAGTTTACTTTATGATTGGTTAGAGAAAGTAATGCTAGGACTTTTAATTGATAATATTGCATTATCAGATTTCAAAGTTAAAATCTCTGAAAGAAATAGCAATTATTATCTTAAAGGCCTTACTAAGGGTGAAGCATTAGACCTAAAAAAGCACCATTATAAGGTTGAAATAAAGGCAGTAACCTATCATGAAATGGAGATTAAGCAAGCAGAAAATATAATTACGACTAGATTCTTATTAGATCTATAATTTCATCGTTTTTATCATTAATTTTGAACTTTATCCTTATTATTCTAACATAAGAAAGAAAACGGGAAAGTAAATAATATCACTTTATAAGAATCATAGTATATCTGTTGTAGAAAATAGACGTTTCCTTCAAAATTAAAAAATCTTAAATATCAAAAACGTCATCTAATTCATAGAAACATGAATGTTGAAAAAAAAGCTTCTAGTGCACATGCAAGCGGTAACCAAGCTTTAGTGGAGCTTTCTGAAAAAAATTTTGATGAAATAGTAGGAGGAAGCAAGCCAGTCTTAGTAGATTTTTGGGCCACTTGGTGTGGACCATGCCAATTTATGCTTCCTATTTTTGACAAATTAGCAAAAAAATATGGCGATAAGGTATCATTTGGTAGACTTAATGTGGACGATAACCAGGGAGTGGCAATGAGATTTGATGTGTATGCTATTCCAACATTTATCATCTTCATGAATGGCAAGGCTATTGACAGAGCTGTAGGAGCCGTGGGAGAAAAGGGTCTCGAAGGACTGCTTCAAAAGTATCAATAGTATATCCAAGCAATATATATAGAGAGATAGATACATCTGTCTATTTCTG
Source organism: Nitrososphaeraceae archaeon (assembly GCA_035639375.1). Classification (GTDB taxonomy): domain Archaea; phylum Thermoproteota; class Nitrososphaeria; order Nitrososphaerales; family Nitrososphaeraceae; genus JAJNBK01. The sequence goes on along the minus strand of DASQYF010000093.1, from coordinate 5,940 downwards.
ACAGATGGCTTTATCATATAACAAATATTACTATCTTTAAATATATCCAAATGCAGGATCCGTTTTTCTTTTAAGTTTCAGGATCTTATCGAAAGTTTCTTTCTCCTCTTCATTTAATCGATGATGGAATCTCTCAATTAACATTTTTGCCTGTCTGCTATTCAGATCTGTATAGAAAATATCTTCTTCGTTGATTTGTCGTCCAATAGATGGACCTCTTATAGAAACTGCGACTTGCATTCCCTTGGTAGCTTCTTCAATAGCTTTTCCACCTTCTTGTATTTGATGAATAGTACCTATCTTTTTTCCATTTTCATTTATAACGAGAACCTTTTGTCGCAGTTTTCCAATTAGAATCTCCGCTCCAAAGACTGCCGGGTCATTTCGTCTAAAGATAAAGCCCTTTAAGAATTGAAACTTACAGACCGGCGGTATTTCATTATATAGAATGGACTCTTCATGTTCTTTCTGATAAATAACCCAGTCTGTATAACTTCGTACAAGGTTGTAAATTATCCGTTCGTGGAAAATCTTTACTCCACGCTCCTGAGATTCTTTTTGAGCATCATCTAGAATCTTGACATTAAAGCCCAAAACTACTCCTGTATATCTATCCTTTTCCTTGACTGCTGAAGCTGCAATTACATCTCGTCTTGTGATGTGTCCAATATCAGCACTTTGGATTGGAATGTTTGCTTTTTTCAATAATTCTGTGATTGCTTCAATTGAACCTATTGCATCACATCTAAGGATGATTCCATTTGAATCAGTGTTTATAATTGCGCTTTTAATTTCCGACTCTACTATCATCTTTAATCTTTTTTCATCCTCTTTCTTTTCAAGAACATATAAGGGGCTGCCTGCTAAGACACCATCCAAATCCGGTGAGGTTATTTTTAGACCAGCTGCAGATATAACTTCGCTAACCAGTTTAAACTTGTCTCGTGGATCTCGCATTTCATCAAGTGGCTTTGGTAGCAGTAATGCCTTGATTTTAGTGACAATAGCACTATCTCTTTTTGCTACTGTTATATGATCACCCTGTTTTAAAATGCCGTCCAATAGTATGATATTGGCAGATGGTCCCAAACCTACCTCTTCATTAATTTCAAGAACAATTCCTCTTGCTGCCCCATCACGACGTTCTAATTTCTTTGTCATATACTGCTGCGTCAGACCTATCATTACTGCAAGTAGCTCAGGAATTCCCACTCCTGACGCAGCGCTTACAGGGACTATTGCTAATTCTTTGGTAAAATCTTTGACACGCCAAAATGCTTCAGAATTGTATCCTAATCTTGAAAGTGAACCGACAACATTATATATTTTTTCATCAAGGATTGTTTGAATATTGAGATCTTGTTTCTTTATTTGGTCGCTGATGAAAGGTGTGTTTCCCTTTCTCCAGCCAGTAACCATATCAATTTTATTCAGTGCAATAACAAAAGGAACTTTTCTTTTTCTTAGGATCTCTATGCTTTCATTTGTCTGAGCCTCAAAACCTTTGTTTACATCAACAACTACAATTGCGATATCAGCTGCAGAGCCACCTCTTATTCTCAAATTGGCAAAAACTTCATGACCAGGCGTATCAATGACAAGTAATCCGGGAATTGGAGTTTCAGATTTAGAAAGTTTGTCATAGAGAGGCCCAGTCATATCCTTAATTGTTTCAATAGGAAAAAAGCTTGCTCCTATATGTTGAGTAATGCCTCCGACTTCACGCGATTGAACTGCCGTGCCTCGTATTTTATCTAGTAAAGAAGTTTTGCCTGAGTCTACATGACCTAATACTACTACAACAGGTTGCCTGAGTTTCACTTAACTATTAAAAATGACTCGTGACTCTTTTATGAAGCTTTCAGACGAATCTGAGGCGTGAATAATATTATCTGTAAAGCCGAGCCCGAAGTCTCCTCTAATAGTTCCAGGATTTGCCTCAAATGATTTTGTTGCTCCTATCATTATTCGCACTGTATTGATAGCATTAGTACCTTCAAGGATGCATGCTACTACCACCCCCGAAGAAATGAACGATACTAGCTCATTAAAAAAAGGTTTTTTGTTATGTACTGAATAAAATTCTTCTGCCTTTTCTTTTGTAAAATTATATGACTTTAATTTTTTAATTTCGAATCCCTTTTCTTCAAATCTAGCAAGAATTTTTCCTGTTAATAGTCTTTTAAATCCATCAGGCTTTACAACAATAAGAGTCTGTTCTGAGACCATAATATTACTTCTTCACTCTAATGCCACCCTTCACGTATTTAGTGGTCCATTTTAACTTTCTTGGATCCCGCTTTAATTTGCGGAGGTTCTTTTTGCATTTATCCGAACAAGTCCATTGAATTGAGCCATCGTTTTTTACTAACATAGTTCCCTTACCTGCGGATATATGTTTTCCACAGAAGAAGCAGTTACGAAGCGAAGTTGCTGCTTTACTCATTTCTGACGCACTCTCTGTCCTATCGTCGATTCGCTTATTTTATTTTACGTGCTTCTCGCTCTGTTTCTCTAAGCATCAAGATATCATTCATTCTAATTGAACCCTTGACATTTCTGGTTAGGATACGACCTTTATCTTTTCCTTCCAAGACTTTTACTCTAACCTGTATTACTTCACCTGCAATTCCGGTTCTGCCAACGATCTGAATAACTTCTGCAGGAATAACTTTTTCTTCTATATTCTTGCTCATCTACGTAGATACACCTTCCACTATCATTTTTTGCCTTTCATATTGGCAATCGAACTGACAACTTGCTCAACGATATGCTGGCCTTCACCGGGATCTAAAATAGTAGCAGCAGCAGAGCCAACATCTATTCCAAGAGACGCACCCAATTGTTGTTTACTTGGCACAAAAATATAGGCTGTATTTCTTTCTTCACAGAGAATAGGCAAATGTGCAACTACTTCTGGTGGTTCTACATCTTCAGCTATAACAGTCAGTCGACTTGTACCACGTTCTATTGATTTTGTAGTTTCATTTGTGCCCTTTCGTACCTTACCACTCTGTTTTGCTAAGCGGACCGCTTCATAAACTGCGTTTACCAAATCTTTAGGAGTTTCAAATTTCACGTAATATGGTTTACTCATAGCTAATTCTATCACCCATCGGGATCATCTTGATTCCGCAGTAAGGGAAGAAGAAGCGTATTAAAAATGTTGTCCATCTTTATCCTACTAGATGTTTGATATTTTACTTTCAATTAATCTACGGTATTCTGATACTTTCGAATTTAGCAATGAACTATCTACAGATTCAGCGTACATTCTAACAAAGGGCTCTGTTCCACTAGGTCTAACCATGATCCATGTTTCCTCGTCTATCCAAATTTTCGCCCCATCAAGAGTTTCAATTTTTTTTGGACTGCCATGTTCTATACACATAGTCACGATGGTATTCGCAATCTGTCTCGTAGGGCATTTAAACTTAGTTTTATATTGAAATATTTTTGGTAACAAAGAAATTGTGTGTGATAATGTCTGTTCTTCTTTATCCGATAATGATAGCATTTCCAAAACTAAGGCTGTAGTCATTGCTCCGTCCCTAACTTCATTTAATTTGCCATACATAAACCCGCCATTGTCTTCTAAGCCGATAAATGATTTGCGCCTTAACATCTCTCTTGATACCTCGACACTTCCAACCTTCGTGTGAATTACCTTTGAATCTGCTTCTTTTGCCACTAAAGACAGTGCCATTGTGGTGTTGATTGGACATACAACTTCTGCACCTCTATGTTTTGTTTTTAATAGATACCTTACTATTGCTGTTCCGACCATATCTCCCCAATGTACTTTTCCTTCCTCATCACAAAACAAGCTTCGATCTCCATCTCCATCATATGCTACTCCAAAATCGGCCTCTGAATTTTTCACCATATTAGAAAGAGTCATAAGGTTTTCAGGAGTAGGCTCCGAACCGCGTCCTGGAAAATCGCCATCGATATTGCCGTTTATAGTAATTAGTTTACATCCTAATTTATTTAACAAAACTGGAGCTACACGTGCTTGGGCACCGTTTCCTATGTCCATAGCAACTGTAAACTTTCTTTGTCTGATCTTTTCAACATTTACGAGCGAGAGGACTGTCTTTATATAAGAATCTATTATGGTTTCGTTGGTATAATCTGTACCAAAACCATCAATTTTGGAAAACCTTTTTGAGTAATATATCTCTTCAACTTTTAATTCATCTTCTCTAGAAATCTCTACCCCATCATTAGCAGTAGGCTTTATTCCATTGTATTCAGGTGGATTGTGCGAAGCTGTGATCATTATTCCGCCATTGTAATCAACTCGTTTTGCAGCATATTGAAGACAAGGAGTAGGCACTAATCCAGCGTTATCTACATCTATTCCTGCAGAATTGATCACTGAACTTACTATTTTTGATAAGATTGGACTTGACTTTCTTCCATCATATCCTATAATAATTGGACCTTTTTTAAAGTATGTCGCAAGTGAATACGATAGGTCAACAACCACATTGAGCGTGAGTTCTTCTCCAAATACTCCTCTGACGCCATTAGTTCCAAAAAGTCTCGGATTATTATTTTGCATTATATTTATTTCATAGATAATTAAGAATAGATAAATTTGGCTATTGTTTGATGCTAAATGAATATGCATTTGCGGGGGTTGTCAAGCCTGGCCAACGGCGCAGGTCTCTCTTCCAAGATATCTGTTAGAAGGAGTGCGAAGCTTAGAATGAGCCAGGATGGTACAAATAGGCTCCTACAACCCTGTTCCTTAGGGATTCGTGGGTTCAAATCCCACCCCCCGCACTCTATTGCTTAGTAATCTCAAATACAGAATTAGGAAAAGAAAAGAAGAAAACGCAAAATCTTAACCGTATTTAAGGTAAGATACCTATGAGATCCAAGAAATTTACAAAAAAAGAAATAAGTCGGGGATGAGATAGCAGAAGAAGATTTATCAAATTGACAACATCATAAAAAAACAGAAATGCCTATTTAACTACTATACTCAGTATTTAGAACCTTTAAAGAATAATGGTAGTCAGTAATGGTTATACTATTTATTATTTTGGATTCGACAAGACAATGCTAATTAGCTAAGCTTTGCTAAAGTAGCTAATTTTAAAGCCCTCTCGGCAAATCAAATTTATCAAAGAAATAAAAACGATTAAAATTAAATATTTTATCAATCATTTCTCATTTTGATCTGTTAGAGCCTTCTGATGACATACAGTATAAGAGAAGGGAAGAAAGTAATGACTATTATTTGCTTAAATTCATCATTAAATCATCATTAAAATCATCATTATAAAGTCATATCTTCATGAATATTCTATAAAAACTAGATTATTATTAAATTCTGTTAGCCACAATAACTGTACGTCTAATTAGTATGCTTATCATGTTTTCTAAAAGCTACGTAATATGACACTGTAGCTCCAGCAATGGCAATAAGATACCAATAAGGTATCACAAAATTAGTACCAATATCCAATGCTCCTAAATGCATAGAAGTCCAATCAGAAAACTGCATTAGTTGTTCGCCTTTTGGATCGTCTTTGAGCGGTACCAACCATCTATTCACAAACCATGCAAAATCCTCTACAGTAATTGCAGTTATTAGATTTGCTAAGCCAAGAAAAAACGCTTGTTTTCTTTTGCTGTTTCCAAACAACCTAAATGTCATGTCATCAAATAAAGCAGCGAAACTGATAAGAATAAAAATGAAAAGCATCGGAAAGAGGTGGTACTGATACATGTTGCCGATTATTGGTTCTGTCTCCCTGCTTCGATCAAAATTAGGATCAATTACCTGTACTTTTCCATTTGACATTTGCAATGCAGGATCTTTGATATAATAATATTCAAGATGAGCAAAACTAACAGCAAAAATAACGCAGATAACAGCTGTTGAAATAAACTCAATCCTTCTTGCACCTAAATGCTGTCTAATCC
>DASQYF010000092.1:0-18741 GCA_035639375.1 Nitrososphaeraceae archaeon | reverse complement strand
TACCTCAGATTTAGTTTATCCCTGACAACTATCCGCTCGAGATGAATCTGCACTCTGACCCTTCATTTGCCAATCAAATAATATTATCTATTCACTATAGTCTTCTATTAATGAGGTACATTATCAATATCTTGCAAATGTTCTTTAAGGTAATTCCTTTGAGTGTTTCTCGAAGTTATTTTGTAATTTAATCAGATATCTCCTCTGTATCTCTAATATAAATTGAATTTATGAAATTTTAAAATGTTAGCATATGGAAACATCTTACGATATTAAGCTTAAAACTAAATGATTACCTTATCATTATGATTTCTAAATACATCGACAATAGAAAAAGGAAAAGCATATGAAACGCGATGATATTCTGAATATTGGTATTGTCTTTCTGTCAATTAGGTCATAAAAATGAGTAGAAATAAGATATCACAATTTTTAAATCAAAAGTACATTAACCTTGAGACATATAGAAAAAATGGCCAAGCAGTGCAAACACCAGTATGGTTTGCAATAGATGGCAGCATAATATATGTCAGAACTGATAGTAATTCCGGGAAGATAAAACGTGCAAGAAATAATCCACATGTACGGCTAACTCCATCAAATGCTCGTGGACAGCCAAAGGGTGAGTGGATTGATGGAGAGATAAAGATCGCAAGTACTTCAGAATCAGAACGGGCGAATCAACTTCTTAGACAGAAATATGGCTTGCAAGGAAAGATTATTAGAATGGTAAACAAGATTAGGAAAACTAAACCCATAGTTGTTTCTATTAAAATCTAAGTCTACGTGAATGATGAGAGAATTTTAAGACTAACTGGCTTTGGATCGATCCTACTTTGGTCTATCACTGGTAAGCAACATACAAAAATGGAGCAAGATAATGAATATTACTATTTATATTCTGGGCAAGAATTTTAAAATTCAACTTAGCATTTAATCAAAAAAGTACTCTCTATATCGTACTTCATTTCTTCTTAAGACTGAACTAGAGATCTTGCTAGTAGCAATATATTTCTCTTTCTTTCTCTGATCCTTCGGACAGAATATGGAAGCCAGTGACTTCCATAAGGTATATATTCAGATACTCTAAATTTTCTTTCTACAAGATTCATTTTTATTTGATCGCAAATACCCATTAATAGTTGAAATTCGAAACGTTTCTTAATATTTTCGTATTTTTCTGATAGTTCGATTGCTTCCTCGATAAGTTTGGAATCATGAGTTGCAATTGCAAAGATCGCATTGTCATTGCTATTTTCAAATAACATCTGCATCAATTTAGAGAAATTTAAATTGATTTTATCGGCAGATTGAAATGCATTATTCTCGCTTTCTCTATATGCTCCTTTGACAACTCTAACATTTGCTCCTTCTTCCAATAAATGCAATAAGTCACTAGAGCTTCTTTTAAGGTATGCTTGTATTGCCAGCCCTGTCTGTTTATACTCTTTAAAAAGTTCAAGATAAATCGCTATCGTATTTTCAACGAATTGGAAAGATTCAATATCTATCCATATAAATTTGCCCAAACTTTTTGCTTTATTAGCGATCTGTTTAAAATTATACAAACACATTTCATAACTAATTTTTAGACCTATTTGTGTTGGTTTTACTGATATGCAACCGTCTATTTCATTACTTTTTAAAAAATCCAACAATGAACAATATTCATTTACTGTCTGCTCAATCTGTTTGACATCTATACTCTCTTCACCAAGGAAATTCAAAATAGCAGACATTCGTTTATTGTTGGTTCCTTTAGCTGCTGATATTGCATCTTTGTAGGTATAACCAGATATCCACTTTTTGGCTACTCTAAATAACAGTCTTTCTAGTAGAGCATAGTTCTGTGAATGTGATATTTCTGCATACCAGTTTTTGGTCACAATTAACATATATATATTGTAGAAAGTTATCTATTAACCCTTCTAGGAAAAAGATGTTGTAGTCATATTCATAGGCGCTCTTGGATGCAAGAATAAATAGATGCTTTCACGAAAAGCTTTTAAAACCTTACCTTGGCCTATACTGATTTAGTATTTAATCAAAACTTTTGTATTATCTGCAATCTACTGTTTTCTCTTTTATCTCTCCTATAACAAGAGCACTTATGCTCAGATGCTTATAGCTTTTATGGCTCCTCAGATAGTATTATTTTATGACGTTTGAGAATGAGAATACTCTCCATAAATTTATGGTGTCAAAAGGAGAGGAAGCATTTCATAGCAGATATGAAGAAGCAATTGAAAACATCAAATCTGAATTCGGTAGAAGGTACACAATGATCATTGATGATAAAAATGTTGAATCATCATTAGAAACTTTTGTTCATACTTCACCTATAGATACAAGAATAGTACTTGCATATTTTCCAAGTGGCACAGCTAAACATACAGAAGACGCAATTAAAGCTGCCAAAAAAGCATTTGAAAGTTGGAGCAAAACTGATTATAACAAACGCATAGAAGTCTGTAGAAATGCTGTTGATATTATGATTAGACGTAAGTTTGAGCTGGCAGCATGGATTTCTTATGAAAATGGCAAAAATAGATATGAAGCAATAGGAGATGTTGATGAGGCCATTGATTTTATTCGATACTATTCCGAAGAGATGGAAAAGAATAACGGATTTATAATTCAAACTAAAAGTGCATATCCAAATGAAAAAAGCAAGAGTGTAATGAAACCATATGGAGTTTGGGGAGTAATTTCTCCGTTTAATTTTCCTATTGCAATTTTAGTTGGAATGAGTATTGGAGCTTTAATTACTGGAAATACAATAGTCTTAAAGCCTTCTAGCGATACTCCTATAATTGGCTATAAATTTGCCGAAATTATGAAAGAGGCCGATTTACCTGCTGGAGTTTTGAACTTTATAACAGGTTCTGGAAGCATAATCGGTAAGGCAATAGTTGATAGTAAAGATGTTGCAGGAATTGTATTTACTGGCTCAAGAGAAATAGGATATAGAATAACAAAAGATTTTAGTAAAGTGAAACCACGTCAAGTAATCGCAGAGCTTGGAGGTAAAAATCCTGTAATAGTTACAGAAAATGCAGATCTTGATAAAGCAATTGAGGGAATTCTTAAAGCAGCATTTGGTTATTCAGGGCAAAAATGTAGTGCCTGCTCACGTGTCTATATACAAAAAAGTATAAAGGAAAAATTTGTTAAAAAGCTTGTAGAGAGGACCAAAAATTTATCTATTGGAAATCCACTTGAGTCTGATAATTTTATGGGCCCCCTGATTAATTCAAATGCTTATAAAAATTATCAAAAATATTCTGAAGTTGCGTTTAGAGATGGCAATGTAGTAATAGGTGGCTCTACTAAAAAAGATGGTGATTTCAAGTATGGATACTATGTGGAACCCACCATCGTAGACAACTTACCTAAAAATCACAGATTGTTCAGAGAAGAATTATTTATGCCAATTTTGTGTGTAGCAGATTATGATGAGTTTGACGAAGTCCTAGAACTCTGTAATCAACCACATTATGGGCTGACAGCAGGAATTTATAGTAATAGAAAACAAGAAGTTAAAATGTTCCTTGACAATATTGAAGCTGGAGTAGTATATGTTAACAGAGATATCAGTGCTACCACAGGCGCTATGGTAGGGTGCCAATCATTTGGTGGTTGGAAAGATTCTGGTACAACAGGCAAAGGGGCTGGAGGACCATATTATCTGACACAATTTATGCGAGAGCAAAGCCAGACTTGTGTTGTGTGAATATAAGAGAATCTAAATCTATATCCAAAAGCAGAATTCCTTCATATGAAATCTATATCCATCTAACCAAATAGCCAATATTGGTTGCGTACTATTAAACTAGTAAACTTTGAAGTTATAAATCCCTAACCTTATATGTATGAGTTTTCGATTAAATAAGTATCTTAAATTATAATGACAAATTCAATAGAGAATGTTAAAGGAGGAGAAGCAATCATCAGAAATACTCTTCCAGAAGACATCCCAAAAATAGTGCATTTACAAAAAGAATCATTTCCGTATCTTGCTCGTTATGGAAATATATGGCATCCAGAAGAGCTTGAAAGCCATGTAAGGATCTTTCCTCAAGGACAGTTCGTCGCCGTCGAGCCAGACGGTACAGTGGTTGGTTCTGCAAGTAGTCTTATAGTTACTCTTAATCCCGAATATACTGAACATACATGGACAGAGATTACTGGAAACGGTATGTTTACAAATCATAACCCTAATGGAGATAGTCTTTATGGAGCTGATATCTCGACACATCCAAAATTCAGACATGAAGGAATAGGAAAGATGTTGTATGACACAAGAAAGGAATTGATAATGAGGTTGAATTTACGGAGGATGATAGGAGGAGGAAGGTTATTGAATTACTGTGAATATGCAGACAAGATATCTGCATTAGAATATGCACAAAGGGTAATCAAACGTGAGTTAAGAGATCCTGTTCTCTCATTTGAATTAGATAATGGATTTAAATTTATTAAGATACTTCCTAATTATTTGAATGATATCCGTTCTTTGAACTATGCTACTTTTATAGAGTGGCTGAATCCAAGATATCTTTACAGTCAATAGTGGAAGAGAGATGTATTTTTTATTATTAATACTACAATAACATGCCAATATATTTAATTGCTGGATTTGCACATCTGCGCTAACCGGAACTAAAGGAAGCTCATGGTGTGATAGAGATAGAATAGTTTACCCTAGCTATCATGTAATTACTTCTAATATTCAAAAAGCGAATCTGATCCATATGAATAATTCTTGTTTTTATGTTCCAAAAGATTAAATATAATTTGGAAACATATAGTCTATTCATTAGGATTGATGAGCCAAACAAATGTTGCTGCTATATTTAGTATAATCGTTATATTAATAAGCAATAGTAATAGTATTTTTCTTTTATTTGTTAATTATAACAGCAACAGCATTCTAGCATATGCTCAAGGACAGAGTAGCATTGACAAAGGACAGAGAGTAAATTTTCTTACAGATGATGGTGTTTCGATAGTAGGTACTTATTATACTCCAGCATCAGGCACCAACAACTCTACACCAACAGTAATTCTTCTACATATGTTGGGAAGAGACAGAAATACATGGAATACTTTAGCATCTACATTAAGCCAAAAAGAAGGTTACGCTGTACTATCCATAGATCTAAGAGGTCATGGTGAAAGCATCAAGCAAAATGACAAGACTATCAATTATCAAACATTTACAGAAGAGGACTTTAATAAAATGGTTTTAGATGTAAAAGCAGCAAAACAATTTCTTACCGGACAAAAGAATGCTAATCCAAATACAATATCTATAGTTGGTGCTAGTATTGGTGCTAATGTAGCATTAAACTATGCAGCATCAGATCCTACAATAAAATCAGTTGTATTACTCTCTCCAGGAATAAACTACAAAGGCGTATCTACTTCAGAGGCAATAACAAAGTACAAAAATCCAATTTATATTGCAGCCACAGAAGGAGATTCTGAATCAGCAAAGGATTCTCAAACACTTTGTAATAAGATAAACTGTGATGGAAATATAAGGATATATTCTGATAATAGTAGCAGTCATGGTACAAATATGTTATCGGATCCGTCATTGAACCCTCCATTACAAGATTTGATATTATCTTGGTTAAAGTAATCTTTTCATTTTTCTTTATCTAGTTAATAAAATTAAAAAATAAATTCACAATAAAAGATATATGTTATAGTTTCGAATTACAAAGGTATCTGAACTTGCTTTCTATTAGATTATTTCTTTTTGAAGATCTACTTTATCTATCATATATTCTAGTGGGGACACTATTGTATTTGAATAAATTTATTTATTTCATCCAATTCAAAGCCAGATCTTCACATACTATAATTTCCTCTTCTCTTTGTTATACATTCATAGGAATTAACTTGATTAATTTCTATATCTAAAGAAGTAGATCTTCCTTTAGTTACAGGTATTTTAAGAAGAAATATGCTTAATATTATTTTATTAGATCACATCAACCATCATTGCATATGAAGTTTTAGCAATTGTAAAATGGATCAATAGCTGCATGTACGATCATCTTACTTTTATAATTAATCTGTGTATGTATCTCTCTTGTAATGTCATTTTAAATATACTAGTGCAGTAATGTAAAAGAATGAGCATCTTTATATCTATAAGATTGAATAGAGAGAGGAAAGAGATCATATATGTCTGACTGCTATCATAACTTTGAAAAACTATGTAATGACATATTTGCACTCAGCTCCACTATACGTTCTGCTGTAGTTATTGACAAAACTGGAAAACTTGTAGCAGGAGGAATGAGACAAGGTATAAAATCAATGGAAGAAAAAGAAGATTCTCAAAAACTATATGTAGAATTTGCTCTTAGAAGTGTGATGCGTGAAGAATTTGATAAAGAGTTTGGTAAAACAATTTATAGTTTTTCAGAAAGAGAGAAGATAAAACTTGCTTCATTTCCTTTAGATGATGACCATCATATATTACGAGTTTCCATAGAGAAAGAAGAATCCCGTCATAACGAAATAATTGACAATATAATAAAGATTATCGGCAACAACATTACAACATAAGACTGAAAATAACCATTTTATACGTTCATTGGCTTTTATATTTTTTAGCGAAATATTTCTTGTTTTATTCCGTCATATATACATTACAATTCTAAAACTGTATTACTGTAATTTTTCTAAATGTCTCTTGATATTAGCATAGTATTATTTCGTTTGATTTTGCATTCACATACTTGTCTTGGGCTTTTTGCTTGTAAACCAATACCAATAAATGATTTGGCTAAAATGGTAGTAGAACAATTATGTGAAAAACTCTAATTTGTAATTATTGACTTATAAAAATACAAGAGTCTTTTATTAAATGATAAGTTGTCTAAATGACAATATTTTTATTTGGTTGATAATAATGGCAGACTAAAAGTAAATGTAGATCCTTTACCATCCGCATTATTGTCAGCCCATATCTTGCCACCATGGGCTTCTATAATGCTCTTACATACAAAAAGACCTAATCCCATACCTTTTTCAGATCTCGTCGCGAATTTTTTGAATAATATCGGCATAATGCTTTCATTAATACCGGTGCCACTATCCTTAACTCTAACTAATAATAAATTAATATTATTGCTTCTTTTTTCTTCTGTAACTACTGTTATCGTACCTTCTTTGGTAAATTTAATTGCATTACTAAGTAAATTAGAAATAACTTGAGTTAATCTTCCTCTATCTGCTTTTACAAATAGAGGGGATTCTTTTTGAGAATCATTATATACTAACTTTATATTGTGTTTATAATCTAGTTGCGTTTTAACGTCTTCTAATGCATTTGCTATCAAATCATGTATGTCGACTAATTCCTCATGTAGATTTAGTGACTGATTTTCAATTCTCGTAATATCTAAAATATTCTCTGTAAGTTCCTTCAGCCTTTTTGCGTTTCTGATAATAATTGATAGTAATTCCTCCTGCTTTGCAATTTCCATTTCTTTTTTAGAGCTAAGGATTTCAGCTAATCCGACTATGGGTTGAATAGGTGATCTTAATTCGTGAGCAGCTATATTGATAAATTCTTTATGCATTTTTTCTTCCTCTTTTAATTTTTCACTAAGTTTAGTTACCTGTTCAATTAGCTCTACTTGTTTCCAAAGACTTTCAAATATTGACACATAAGATATTACTGTTGATTTACTATTAGAGTAAGTAGCAAATCCTATAGCCTCCTGTACAGAATCCTTTGTATCATCTTTGAGTTCTACAGCCAATGAGTGTTTTCTATCAACAACTAAAACAGTAACCTTTGACTGTAAAGATTCTTCGATATGTCTAACTTCAATTTTTTTTAGTTGATATCTTAATTCTGAAGAAGTTTCTTTTATTCTCTCATCTACTGGAGTCAGGATTCTAATATTCTGTCCTTTTTTTGTTGTGATTACTTCTCGTAACAACTGAATTCCTCCAACACGTTCTTGTATGTGGAATGCATTAGCAGTCGAAAATATTATCAATACTTCATCTTTGGCAGATCTAATAAGTTCAAAGCCAAGCTTCTGTACTTCAGCAGGATCTCGGATAATCTGTAGTATAATATCGTCTTCTGATTTTGAACTTTCTTCTTTTTCAATTTCTCTAATCTCTTGTTCACTAGGAATTACTTTATTCCAAAAAGGATCAGAAATATACTGTTCTTGACCTAAAAGTTCGTCAAATTTATTGCCATATACACTCCTAAAACGTTTAAACATGGTAGCACAATCTTTTGCATCAAAACGATAGCGAATTCCATCAATAATTATTTCTTCTTCTTTGCTTGTATCAAGTTTTTCCCGTTTAGTTGATGATAATATTTTTCCACATAGTGCGCATTTATCATTATTGCTGCTGTATGATACCTTATCCATCATAACAATTTTTCCTCCTATACATATGTACTACCATATATCTTCTGTAATTTTTACTTCTTTATACCTTTTTTTATCGCGTAATCCAAATCAATCATTATTTTATTTAGCCCCTGATGATTTACTAAGCAATATATTGGTTATCTTCTGTATTAGTTTGCTAATAATTAGTTATGTCGTCTCCGGATCTGAATAGCATTTTCTTCTTTAGACTCATACTCATTTATTGAGTACTAATATTATTGGTAGTCGAGATAGCAAACTGACTGTTCTACAAACTTGACAGCGTCATTAATCTGACGTCTATATAATAATAAATCCAAGCTATTATCATCTTATCTAGCGATTGAATATTATTCTAGTGACCATTATTGATTAAATATAATCATATAAGGAATATATTATTAACTCAATTTATTATCGTCTATTACACTTTTTATTCAATTTTGTGCTTATATTCACTTTTAAAGGCCAATATGCCGGATATATTTAACAAGAGACTAAATTATTAGACTTGTTTAATCGATCATTGATATAGAAGTATTATCTATAACCTTAATAAAGCCTTAAGTGATTAAAGTAGTATCTGTATACGAAACGGATATGAAGTAGGGTAAGACTTACGAAGTATCCACTAGTATACAGAAAACCTTGTAGGGTAAGTGGGAGGAATCATATTTTCTGCAAAGGAGTATGAGGATCTCGCTAAACCTATAAGGGTAAATTAAATATCAACTAATATAACTTTATTTTAAAATGATAGCAATTTTTAATTATCTGTGATATATCTTTCATAATCAGGTCAATCATATTGTTAATATATAGAGAATTCTAATAGCCTAATTGTAGAATATTGTTATTTAGAAAAGTTGGTACAATAATTCTCTTGGTATCTGATCTAGAAGCCTCTATGAAATATTATGAAGATATACTCGGCTTGCCTATCAAAACAAAGTCTCCTGATTGGGTGGAATTCTTTAATAGAGACACAACATTAGCTTTGCATCCCGCAAAGAAGGCCAAGGATAAAATGAAATCTGGTATGGGCATATTAGTAGGTTTCATGGTCAGTGATCTTGAGTCAACTGCTAACCAATTAAAGGAAAAGAAAGTCAAATTCATCAAGGAACCAAAAAACGAGTCTTTTGGTAAGCACGCAATAATTGAAGATCCAGATGGATATTGGATTTCGATTGCAGAAATAAAGTCTAAACCATCAGAAGAATTCGATCTTTTAGGATTACTTGGAGCAGAGTGATAGAATTAAAAAAGCCATCAACAATAAAATTTGACACTGACAAAAAAATGCGCTACTACCATCATTATCTCAAAGGTTTCCAAAATGAAATTCTTCTAAAAAGGATTCTGACCTATGTAAAAATAGATAATTAACCTTTGATTTCTCATCTTTTCAAACAATCAGTATTGTCTTCCTTTTTTATGATCTTAGCTTTCATTCGAAGTGAAGGTTGGTTCCCATGTTTTTCGAAAACATGATCGATGTACTTTTCATGGTTAATGAATTCTGTTTGGCATGCAGGACATACAACACGATAATAGATCAATACATAATATATTCAATCATAATGAATATGTATATTGTCATCTGAGATGTTCTATTCGTTTGTAGTAGTGAGTATTCTAACTAAAATAATAATAAAAGTGCAATAACAATAATCAAGCAGCATCAGACAAAAAGAACTGAGGTCAAAAATTAGCAGACATAGTGTCGGCAAACACCAGCAGTATTTCTCCTTCCTACAAAATGACAGTGATACGAATTGATACGAATGAGTAAAAGTAATAATAATCAAGTCTAAAAATCCTATATTATTGTAATTTGTATTGTAATTCGTTATTCTCTTTTTAGTTTCATAGAAAGAAAAAAATGGACGGAAGCAGTTATAGCTGATAATACTTCTGAGCTTCTATTCAAACGTTATTGTGGCATCATTAGTACAGGTAGCAGAGCCACTACATTTGTTCTTTTGATCTTGTTCGAAATCGAAATCTGTATTTGCTCCGTCTCCATCTCCTCCGCCATCATTTGCACTAGCTTGTTGTACAGGTATTATACTTAATCCTGCTGACAGCATTGCTACAGCTGCTACGATTCCAGCCATTAGTAAAGTTGAGTTCTTCATATTATTTTCTTATCAGTGTATCTGTACTAATGGAATATTTACTTTTAAAAAATTAATACTGAATTTCTCTAATAGCTGTATATTTAGTATAACAATATCTAAGAATTAATAATTACTAACAAAGATGATATAACTATAAACATTTTTAATTGAGGAATTATTCAATCAGTTTTCTAGTTTCTTTACCACTGCTGCTGTTTCTACTCTTTTTCTATATGTGGAAACATCTTATTATTGCTACGGATTAACTTTCTATACTCGGCTATAAGAGAAAAGATGTAGATCTTGCATACTGATATATGCATATGTAGCAATCTGATAAGATTGTAATATTCTGGGTAGTAATACTAGTTGCCGACATATCTAAAAAATTCCCAATTATATATATACTTGTCAACTATTGTTATGGTATAATTTATTTGTCCTATAATACAAAGAATAATTAAAAAGAGACATTACCTAGAGCACCATGGATCTGGATTCATCTTTACAACTAACGAAGTTGTTTAATATCACTCTGCCATTATAAAAATGAAATCTGAATAATGCTGCTTTGTATAATGAATGATTTCATAAATAATCTATCGATAATGGCTTGCTTTTAAGATGGCATTATAATCACCATGGAAAAACACAGAAGCAAGAGTAACACTCTGAAATAATAAATAATGTTTCTCTATATTTCTGATATAAAAAATTTTATTTTTTTAATTCTAGAGACGAAAAAGAGTTTTATGGTATAAGTATATCGAAAGAATATTGCATATGCAAAATGCACAAATCTCTTTATAGTAGTATGTCTTTCTTCCTTATTCTGAATAATTGACAATTCAAAGAAACTACCTTAGATTGCTCTTAATAATAGCTCTGACGGTCGGGGGATTTGGTATTATACTTTCAGCGTTTTTAGCATCGTTTATTTTCTTATTGTTCTCCTTACCAAATTTTAGTTTAGCTGCCTTTTTTGGGTATAAATATTACACTTATGATAAAAATATACGAAATGTCAAGGAGCAAAGAAAAGATAGTAGCAATAGAAGATTTAAACAAAAATCAAAAAAATAGATCTCTTGACTTTAATCTTTAGTTTAATGCTAACTACCTGTCTTAACAACAATTTTTACCAAGTTGAACTTATTATGAATACTATTCCCAGATTACTATTTGAGGTAGATAAGATGGCAGCAGTTTAACATTAGGATTTTAGGTAACTATTAACTTAGAATGTAATATACCTTTAATTTGATTAATCTGCTATTGAGTGTATTGTATGCTGATGTTATATGATAAGTTGGACAGCAATTGATAGAATCATTGGATATCCCACAAAAGTTATACAAGTTCAGTACGGTATCAATTTTTAATTCTAATTCGATCTTAATTATGAATAACATTAAATATGAAATTAAAGTAAAAAAATCAGCAAAAAATAATATATATTTATTTTCAGTTGTTACTGATTTGCATCTTCAGATGATCGCTTTTTCCAATTCTGGTGCCACTTTCATATTTTATTTAGATTACGAGTATCTAAAAATTCCGAGTTTAATGACCCTAAAGGATGGTCTAAGTGTTCAGTTTGGATACACATCAGAATGAAAATTCTGGAAGATTAGCAGCAGGAAACTTGCCATGTGTATTAAAGATGTATTGTGTTTGTAGTAGCGGTACATGTTATTTAGACTCTTCAATAAGGATTTGTTCCCCCTTTTACTTCTGTTATAAGATATACGCCACAAGTATCTGAATTATTATAAACAACTGAATCATATAACTTTAATTTAGCAAGAGCTTCTGTCGCCTGTACCATGTCGCGGTACCCAAGAGGAAACACAATGTCCTTCAAAAATGTGCATATATTGTTATTGCCCTATTTTATTTTCTTTCTTAATTCTTGTTCTTCTTCTTTATACATCTTATAACGTTTTCTAAATCCACTACCAAATATATCAATGTATTTTTCTGCATTACGTGGTTCAATTGACCTTGCAAGAAGTATAACCAATTCTCTTACGTCTTTACAAAAAGCTAATTGTTCATTAACTATTACGGATAGCAAAAGATTAAACGATTTAGAAAGACCAAGTATGTGAAATGAGTGTGCAAGGTATAATCCTGCATCAAGGTAGTCTCCATCCAATACTGCCAAACAAAAATCAAATAATATATATTCTATAGGATATGAACATCCTATTTCGCGCAATTGGGTATAACGTTGTTCTGCTGCTTCAAGAAGTAATATATTATTCTTCATCTTCCAGTATTGTTCTTCTTCTTTTGCTAATTCTTTATTTATGAATCTCACAATATCTCTAAAGCTGCCGTTACGCTGTATACTTTCAAAATAAAACTCAGAATCAATCGTTGTATTCTCTGCAAATTTGCCATTATTTGGAAGACTGCCAGTAATAGGTATGTATTCTATTAACTTTAGTATTTCTGAGAGGCGTAGTTTGCCAAAGGAATTCACATCATACTACTAAGTTTATGCAAATTATATAATTTTTTAATATGATTGTTGTTGCAAGTGTGTATAGGTTTGATTTGGAAAGAATATGATCCGCTGATGTAATTTGAGTCAGAAAATATTATTTCATTTGTTTGGGTATTTAATAATAATAATCTGTGTCACTCTCTTTGAGTCAAAACAACAAATTAGACACTATACACACAAAATTTTTAGTCCTGAGCTAGTAGTTTATAATGCTGGTGAATAAAATCAGTTCTAGACTGCAACCTATCAATTAGGTCCAAATTCTAGCAAGAAGGATAAAATATATACAAACATACCTGCAATTTGTCGAGTTAGTTTGTTGCTGCGGTAGTTGTTGTAGTAGTAGGAACTATTCTATATATCGTGCCTTGTGTTTTGTCAAATGTAAGTATATATAGATAACCATCCTCAGGTCCTATCTGTATATCAGTAATACCTCCAAATCCCTCGCCAAATATTATTTCATCAATTTTTTTATCGTAACTGCTTACAACTTTATCTGCAAGAGGGCCATTAGATGATAATAATAGTCCAGTCCTCTGTTGATCTAGTTTAAAGTGGTAGATATTCCCATTGATAATATCGCCTACAAATATATCGTTTTCATATTGTTTACCTAATTTATCAGAATTAAAGAATTTGATTGCAGTAGGGCCAACATCATTGAACCATGTGAATTCAGGCAAACTGTATTTTCCTTTTCCACCAAAGTCTACTAATAAATTATTTGCTTCCTGTTGTGATGAGACCGCATGATCCTCTGTATCTTCTATTGCATATCCTCTTAGCCATATGCCATCAATCTTATTCCATCCACTATTAAATCCTGGCTCAACAAGGTTGATTTCATCACCAAATACCACCCCATTTTCAGTATCCCATAGCTTTCCTGTTATAGGATCAAAATCCATTCCAAAACTATTCCATATTCCATATGCATAGTATTTGTTTAAAGGATCTTTATTATTGCCAAGAATACCGCTGCCATTTTTTATTGCTTCTTTGCCATCTTGAGTAATAACGAGTATGCCACTTGTTCCATCGGGGTCGCTACCATTCTGAACGTTCTGGGCTTTAGTCTGATGGCCATTAATACCAACTCCACCAACAGTAATATACATACTCTTATCATGTGGACCGAGTAGAATCTTACCACCATTTCCAATAGCTCCAGGTGTAGCAGGAAGATCTAATAGTAGTTTAGGGTTTATCAACTTATTATTTACGAATTCGTATCTGTATACAACATTGCCTAGCGGTTGTTTCCCTTCAGAAATATCTTCGCCATCTGATGTTGCAGTTGCAGTATAGTACAAGAAAACATATTTTGTGCTATTAGTATTAGATGCATGAATACTACTATTACTAATTTCATGATCCAATGATGGTGGTGATGATGATGATATGCTACTACTAACTGCAATACCTAACATACCTCTATGTCCTTGAGTTGCAACATTGACGTCAAGCAAAGGATCTTGTAACACTACTCCATTTACTATTCTTCTTACAATGCCTGTGTCTTTTTCTATAACCAAGATATCATCTTGATCTAAAAATGCCATGCCAGTAGGATATGTTAATCCTTTGAAAACTATTTCAGCCTTTAAATTAGTGTCTTTTATAATCGGTCCTTTTAAAGAAGGAAGAGCACTCTCAGGATAATCAATATCTATTATACCAGAAGCAGCATTAACATCTTTTTGATTCTCTTGTAGATAGTAAAATCCAATTGATAATATGTAAGTCAGAATTAAAGTTGAAAATAGTACTATTCTTACAACAAAAACAGCATCACTAACTATATTACCCGATACGGAATATCTCATTTACATCACTTCCACTCAGTACTTGCTCAGGATCTTATCTGATTACACATGTTATATTATTATTGTCATCATCAAAAAATATAGCTACTAATCCATGATGTGCAGCAGGCATAAGTAGTTCAATTATCCATTTATTTCTTTTAAGAACAAATTTTTTTTGTTGTTATATTGTTGAAGGCTCATCCCCTCCAATTACATAGATATTGCTGTTAATTAATGAAGAAGCAGCAGTAGTAGAGTACTATACTGTAATGACTGTGATAATGAGCTGCTGCTTTACTCCATGAATTATTATTGAATGTGTAGACATCTACAATATTTGTAAGACGTCCTGATTTATCAAATCCTTCTATAATGTAGATATTTTCTCCCAAACTAGCAGCTGCGACTTCTGTTCTCAGTGTAGACATAGATGCACCATAAGTCCAAAATGATACTGCAGTAAATGTTATTGTTTATGCAACAGACATGGGTAAAAAGATAATTAATAATAAACAATAATTTTGATAGAATTACTACTGTCGACGCTAAACATTCTGTAACATATGATAGTAAAATGTCATTATCATCTAAATAAAATTACTTACATCTAGAGGAGAAATTATTACTAAATAACTTATGTATATATGGCATATATGTATTACAAACAAGATCCAAGAAGGATATAGAATACTTCTTGATTTTTAAATGATATATTTCATGATCTTGACGATCAACAATATCTTCACCAGAGTCAGATGATATATTATGATGATTATAGGTACAGTTAATAAGGTGACGTAATTTATTTACATCTTTGATATATATATTAATTCAAACTTAATGCTGATCTGAATAACCTTTCTCTCTGGTATTTAAAATAGCGCCTTTCTTGTACGTTCTTCCTTTTTTTGCTTCATATAGATTTTTTATTTGTGATTTTTCTATTATTTTATAATGATATCGCAAATGATTATCTAAATTAGATTTGAATTATTGCAAATATTTTTTGTAAAATTATGTATACAAAAGTAAAAACATAAAAGAAAATAGCTTTTATTTTACTTCTTATATATTATATACATGGACATGAGCGCAACCTGCGTCGTCTGTGGAAAAAAATCCCAAGATTACGCGATAGAGTGTTATTGCTGTGGAAAGTACTATTGTTCTGATAGCTGCAAAGCGCAGGATCATCAAAGCAAACTTTTTCATCACCATAAGTGGGGGGAATATAAGGATATTTATGAAGAGATCATGGACATCGATCCAAACATTCGCTTAGTTACCATATGTGATATTAACGGCAAAATAATGTACTCTGATCATCGCCGCGGTGTTGAAAATATCCTTACTCCAGACGAAAGTAAAAAATCGCTTAAGCTAGCCATAAATGCATGGAAAATACGTAGCGAACTTGCACCTAAGATAGGAAAAGGAAAGTACGTGTTAGCAGAATATGAAAAGATTAAACGTATTACCATGCCATTAAGTGACTGCCACCTTATTTATGTAACAACAGAAGCCAAAGCTGATCATTCAAACATAATTAGTAAGATTGAAGATATAGTCAGACAAAGACAAGGTTATTGAAATAGCGTCTCTCTCCTAAAATGATACGCTATATTTTACAAATAATATAAACAGAAAAGGTGATTTGTTCCCCAAATACAGCTGTACCTGTGGTTGTATCACTACCTACTATTTCAGATCTTGTGTATTGATCCATTCTATATTCAAAGAATGTCTTGTAGTCTTTTTCATCAACTGCTTTTGTCATATTTGCTAAATCAGGTCTTACTGCTAATACACAAGATGTTTCTCCTATGTTTGCATGAAAATATGAAGGAAGAATAGGACAGTCATTCATAGATTGAGCCATAAATTGTGGAGTGGTTGTCCACCAATCCAATACCCTTACTTGTAAGTCTGAAAAATCATAGTATATGTTTCCCTTGCAGAATATATTGATCCTCAATTCCAGTTATGACCATTTAAAAGAAGGATCTTTCGAATATTACTTAGATAAAGCCATTCTGCAATATCATATATGTCCTTATCATAGTTTCTGGTCTGATTGATAATGTTCATAGAAACTTGCCATGACTTTGTGAACACCCGTACATCAACGGTGTAACTATTGGTATATTTGTTTTAGCAGAAATTCTTTTGCTATTTCATAACAATCTATTGTATCTACTGCCAATGGTAAATGTGGACATGCTGTTCACAAGGGACAATTGGCACAATTACCATATTCATAGTTTTTGTTAATTTTCAATATCTTCGTATGTCATCTTTTCCCATAAGATTGGTTTACATTTATCTGGAATCATTATTCTGTCATCATACCATGACTTTTTAAAAAATTATCATTGATAGTGGTGGTCGTCATCACGTATAGACAATGCTATATTTTCCTTCTCTGCTTATTTCTGTTTTATATCATTACTATAGCAGAAGCATCTACAGCTAAATCTTGTGGCCCACTAAACTGACTATGATCTATACTATAGCCTTATTTTATTATGAATTTGCCATCGTCACACAAAGTATTTTTTCATTATCCTTGACATATTTAATTTTATTACGTCTGTATCTTTCAATGTTTCTGGATGTTTTTCTTTCAAGTGTCTTAATACAAATCTGACGTTATTATTACACAGTTTACATTTTGCCTTGCCAAACACTACAATTATTATATTTGTAATCTAAATGTAAAGCTTTATGCTCTATCGTCAACCGTTGGTTCAATATAAGGAGTAGAACATAGATATAAGCAAAAATACCAAGTCTCTATGGGGTATTGCAAATTTGAGTCAAATCTGTTATCACATTTCTACCGAACCCATATCAATCTTGTGACTTTATTCATACCCAGACATTATATTATAATGTGAATATAAGCTGGCTGGCTATATCTACTGAAAAGATCCACTATCTTCTTTTTTATGTATAACAAAAATAATATCATCAATATTCAATAAACAAAAAGTAAATGATACTAAAGAGAAACAAAAAAGAAGAATGAGTTAAAGAAATAATCGCTACCAAAGCAAATCAAGTTCTTTGATAGTAGGCATCTATTGGTGGCTTACTTTTTATGATTATGACGATTTTTTTTAACTAACTAACACTCTCTAATTTCTGACCTAACAACATCCCAGAATAAGCAAAATTATTTTTCATTATCGCGTCTATATACTTTGGGAACATAGAACTATCAATACATGAGCCATGCATAGGAAAGACCATTTTTGGTGATAGATTTGCAAGTCTTGTAGTGGTTAGTCTTACTGGTTCTTCACTTGCAAATATTCCTGCAGATCTATAAAGGTTAATCATATTCTCTGATAGATCATCTGCAATGACTGGTTTATTGTCCCCAGGTTGAATAAATAAATCAGACGGAAAAAGTGCCTTGCTTGTTTCTTCAAACATCATCATGCTGTCCCAATGATGTACGTGTGGAGTCATAATAAACTTGAATCTTCTTTTGCCTGTCTTTAAGATTTCATTATCCCAAAATGAAATATGGTCTGTTGGTATATTATGCCATCCAGTCAGGTTCAACTTTGAACTTAAATCACTGCATACTAATCTTGCACCAGCAGATTCAAGAAATGCCATTCCTCCCCACTCATCGCTCTCAAAATGCAGAAATGCTACGTAGGTTAGTTTCTGTAATGGAATTACTTCTTTTACTTTTTCTTCTATTTTCTTGTACATTCCAACAGGACCAGTATGAATAAGAATTGGCTGTTCATCATCAATTAAAAATTGATTGAAAGTAATTCCATAACTGTTTACCATACCTGCAATTCTGTAAATACCATCATTAATTTCTGAAATCTTGATATCAATATCTTCTG
>DASQYF010000091.1:0-3631 GCA_035639375.1 Nitrososphaeraceae archaeon | reverse complement strand
TAATGCCACACTTGTATCTACAGCACCAAATTTTAATAAAACACCCCTATAGCCTGCATCAACTATCTTTACACTAGCACTAACTATAAACAATAATATTATAATACCTAGTATGGCAGGAATTACTATTCTGAGAAACGGCCGGCCACCTACGTTTTCAAGCGTCTCTCCTTCAGGAGTAATTCTTCTTCGCTCATAAGGTGATCCAGAGCGTCGAAATGGGTTTCTCACAAATTAACTACTGTATGAAACTGCATTTAAATTTTTTATTCATAGAGTTCCTCTTCACCGATGACTTTTACAGTCTATGGTATATTAGGACTTACATTATTGCAAATTATGGCCGTGCTGAATTGAGTAAAAGTATAGTAATCATTATTATAATCTGTTATGTGGCATCACGTTATGTGGGATCACGTAGATGAAATAATCTATCCCCCTATTGATTTAATATGCAAAGACTTGACTGAGATCTGTTGAAAATTTAAGTTATTATTCATCATAACACCTTAATTTTATATAATTTGTCTCAAGCAAAAATATCCAGTCTTCTAACAAAAGTAGTAGCGGCAGAAGTGGGGTCTGTCTCTTGATTTCTAGATCATCTAAGAAAAACGTAGAAAGTTAGATTTCTTGTAATGACATATAGCCTATCATATTTGCTGACGACTTTTCTGCAAAGACACAAATACAACAAAGTACAAATTTATCAATCCTACTGGTTGACTATTGATATAGTATAAGTTAACTAAATATGCTGGATGAATATTTTCTGACTTTTTGACAATCAGTGATTTTATTCAGAAATATTCTATGCTGTATTGTGGAAATATATAATTTTTCGTTTTTTTCTGGTAGAATATTTTTCTAACGCAATTCTACTGGAATTATAACATTCAAATCCAACGACAGTGAATATGCCCTCAACCATCAGTTATACTCGTTATTTCGTCAGTTGATTCACGTGCGGTTGCAATTAGAATAATATTAAGAAAATTGTTGTTATATGTATTTATTAACATTTAAAATTAAAGAGAGCAGATACAGAACTAAGGAACTACTGCTAAGGACCTTCTCTAGCTAATATTGGAACAATCTGATCTATAGGATTTATGATATGAACATCTCTGTGTATAAGATAAAGGTTAAGAGCTAGATTATGTCAAGATCCGTCATAAATAAGTCATTTATCATCAATATCTTATATAGCAAAAAGGTAATGTCAATATTCAATGCCATTATGTGATTAGCAATCATTGAGTCTATTCAATACGGTTCAATTAGTCTCTTTTGTGGAGGACCCATTGTTAATGACCTCTTATATGGATCCGAATATTTTTAAACAACAAGATAATGAACTCTCGTTATGCGAATAACATTATCTGCAATTAAAGCAGACATAGGAGGAATCGGTGGACATACTCGTCCAAGCGATGAGCTTGTTGAAACTGTAAAGAATTTTATTTCAAACAAATCAGATTTATTAACCGACTTCTATGTCGGTTACACAGGAGATGATATTCACATTATCATGACTCATACTCTCGGTATTGATAATAAACAGATTCACAAACTTGCTTGGGATGCTTTTACTGAAGGGACTAGGGTTGCAAAAGAGCAGGGTCTTTACGGGGCTGGTCAAGACTTGCTTAAGGATGCATTTTCAGGAAATGTAAAAGGAATGGGTCCAGGTGTAGCCGAAATAGAAATGGAGGAAAGACCTAGCGAAGTATTTTGTATATTTGCAGCTGACAAGACAGAACCGGGTGCCTTTAACTTTCCGTTTTGGAGAATATTTGTTGACGCAAGAAGTAATACTGGGCTTCTTATTAATGAGAAGCTCGCCTCCGGTGTAACCATTAGGATATTGGACGTTATGAACGGTAAAATCGCAGACCTTAAGATGTGGGAAGACAAACCAGAATTGGAAGCTTCATTGATGTACCCTGGAAGGTATGTGGTGCATTCTGTAATGTCTGCAGATGATGAGCAAATTTTATCGGCCTCCACAGATAGATTACATAACATCGCTGGCACATACGTAGGAAAAGATGATCCGATAGCCATTGTCAGAACTCAAAAGAACTTTCCGGCGACGGAGGAAGCAGGTAGTGCATTTAACGATCCACACTATGTAGCAGGAAACACCAGAGGCAGTCACCATATGCCGCTTATGCCGGTCAAACTAAACTCTGCTGCAAGCCTAAACTATTCTATACCTATTGTGTCGTGTTTAGTATTTAGTATGCATAATGGCAGACTTACTGGCCCACATGATGGCTTTGGAACAGTGGATTGGGATTTGCAGAGGATATGGGCATCTGAAAGAGCAATGCTTATGCGAAACCAAGGCTTCATTCACCCAGCCACATTGGTCCCTGAAGAATTGGAATACAATAAAGGATATGAAGCAAGAATGTCCAAGTTGAACGAAAAATTCAAGGATATAGATTTTGTTAAAGAGGAGGAAACAGGAAGACTAAATGAGATGACTAAAGCTGAAAAGACCACTCATTATTAATTTTAAAAACTATCTTGAAGTTTCTGCCTATCATACAATCAAACTTGCAAAATTAGCTGAGCAAATAGCAGATAATCTCAGGATAGAAATTGTGCTTGCACCACCCCAACCGTCGCTGTCGGCTGTAATACAGAATGTTAAGCTTCCTGTTATCTGTCAGCACGTAGATGATTCACAGGTCGGCTCAACTACTGGTTTCTTTGTCCCAGAGATAGCAAAATCATATGGGGCAGTTGGCTCCCTCATAAACCATAGTGAACATAGGCTAAATAACAAAAATATAAGGAACATAATAGAGCGTTTACACCAATTAAATATGTTTTCCGTAGTATGCGCACAAACCGCTCAAGAAGTTGCGGAATTAGCCGATCTATCACCAAATTTTATTGCTGTTGAGCCGCCAGAATTAATCGGTTCGGGAAAAGCAGTTTCAAAAGTCAATCCATTGATTATTATTGATTCTTTACAAGCACTGGCAAAGAATTCTATGTCCACTAAGATGATCTGTGGTGCAGGAATAACAGATAAGAGTGATGTGATTAGCGCTCTTGAATTGGGCGCAGAAGGCATACTTGTCGCGAGCAGTGTAGTGAAAGCAAAAAGTTGGTCAGAGAAACTATATGATCTTGCCTCAGCATTTAAGACGTGAGAATATTAAAGAGTATGTCTTCTCTACCTTCAAGATAGGTCCTTAACTAATTTTAAATATTATCCTCTGATATAAGTTCAGAACTGTACATTTTGGTTCAAGCGATCTTAATAATAGAGATTATCCTATCTACTACAGCATCTTACAATTAGATCCTCGATATAAAACTTATTGAGATTTTTTGAGTAAGGGGCAAAAGTAGAAGATCATCTTAACGTGGCCAAGTTAAACGTCAATGATTATTTGATGTAAATTCCATCATAACTAAATCGTGGCATACATAAAAGGGGACCATCCAGGGAATATGCTAAGGCAGCTGAGGATAAAATTGGGGATCGTTAACTCTAGATTAAGATAAATTCCAGATAAAAATCAAACGATCTGTCATAACGTTCTTGTTATGTACGGTTTCTCTAATTTTGATCTATATAAAAATTAATAAGATTTTTATTCGGATCTAG
>DASQYF010000090.1:0-3062 GCA_035639375.1 Nitrososphaeraceae archaeon | reverse complement strand
TTGTAAATCTTCAATTTTTTTGTTGTATGAATCAAGCTGTTGTTTATACTTTAGTAAAAGTCTATCTCGTTCTATTAGGTCAATTTTGCCCTCATATGACGCCTCGTAAACTCTAGTGATAGACTGTGATATCAAGCTCCTTTCAAATTGTAAAGATTGAAGTTCTTCTTTAGTAGTGCTAAATGGTTTTATGAAATGGTCTTTTTTCTTTAATGAAGTTTTGCTCTTGGATATTCTATTGAGAATTATAGCTCCTGATATTGCTCCTAATAATATAAAAGCAGCAATTAAAAGAATCTCTTCAAGCAAAGACAAAGCTCCTTTGTATATTAATGGTAGACGCAGTTAAGCTTTCTGTTTATTGTTTCATTTTAATAATCCAAATTAAACGAAGCATTCTGTAATTTAAGTCATACAAATGATATTAAGCATTCATACTGATACCCAAAAGAATTAGATTACTTGCCGTTTAATCCAGTTATACTTTCTCATCCGAGAATCTGGATAGCCACATTTTGCACATTCTTTTCCCCGTTTATGGAATGCATTATGTCCGCACCTTCTACATCTAATATGTGTCTTTTTTCTAGTGAAATTACCCATTGAAGTAGTGCCTTTGGTCATACTAGTTCACTTTCTCTCTCGTCTTTTACATAGGAGGTGGAGATATAATAACCACATTGTCACCGCGTACTACAATTGTGCCTAAGTCGTTGGAGTTACCACCGTCTAAAAATTCTACAGAGTCGTCTAATAACAAATTCATATGTTGATCGAAACCATGAAGATTACCTCTGATAACCTTTCCTCCCTTCAATTTAATAAGAACGACCTTACCAAGGCTCTCGTCAAGAACCTTTACTGCCATATCTACCGACAACGCTAATCTACCTACAGTTAAGGCATATTATAGGTATATATTAAAATTTCATTATTTGAAAAGTATTAATAATAAAAACTATTCATTTTATAGAAAGCCATTAGTCATAGATCAGTATCTGTATGTATATCGCTATTTGATCGGATGTATTCTGATATTTTCGTTTAATTTTATCAGATTTTTCACTTGTTCTAAGACGAAAAGAAATACTGGCTGCAGCTGGTGGTGGTGGGCTGGCTAGAGAGCAAAATTATTTTTTATTATTCATAGTTCATTAGCAACTTTCTATCTCGTGTATAGTCTGAACAAGATTTTTAACTATTTCATCAAGTAATTTATGTCCTTTATTCGCAGTGGCATTTTTTGGATCTCCCCAAACCCCGTTTCCAGTTATCTTCGGAAAAGATCCCGGGGTATTTGTAATACTCGCATATGCTACTTTTGACTTTGAGAGTTTATTATAACTGGCTTCTGCCTTGTCCATTCTGACCAATTCAGGCGCTATGGCAAGCATTAGCGATGTTTCAATATCACCTGCATGATCAAATTCACTTTGCATCAAGTGCCAATAATTGACTGAATGTATGCTAATGTCGTTAGGTATTTTCCCATACAGATTCTGTGCGATATACTGAAGCGCTCCTATATTTCCATGATGACAGTTTATTATCATGATACGCTTAATACCATTTTCTACAAGTGAACAACATATATCACATATAATTCTAGATAGAGTAGAGTTATGTACTGAGATGTTAAACATGGGTCTATGTTCATATGATACTCCAAACAGAACTGGTGGTATTATAAAAGATGGAACTTGTTCTGCAACTAATCTTGCGATATTTTCTGCTATTAAAGAATCTGTTGAAACAGGTAGATGTTCTCCATGTTGTTCCATTGATCCAACCGGAATTATTGCTCGCTTAACCTTTGTAATAATATCACGAAATTCGCCGTGGCTTATCTTGTTAATCGAAAGAGACATATCTCTAGAATTAGGCAGCCTTACAAGTTTATCAACTTTACAAGGATTCAAATCATAGTTTTTATAAATATGGCGCCATAGTAACGATAATTCTAAGTAAGTGATAATAAAAGTACCAAAAGAGATCGCAAAAAGAAATAGGATAAAAAGGGCGTAGCAGTTCAGGATAAATGAATAAATCCAATTATCTTTCTCAGTTGTTTTCTTACTGCAACTCTTATCTTTATCTACCCACTGAAGTGAGTTGATTATTACTACTACTAAGAAAAAAAGAGTGTTATTATATATATTACTTTTTAACTTCTAAATCGAACCACCTGGAAAAACTTCTGTTGCATCTTCTGCGTTAGTACCCTTGACGTGATCTTCAAGGCTGCAACATTCACATTTTGCATCTAAGCATTGTTCGCCTAATTTGTGATCACATACTCTGCAATTACAAACTAGTTCTGATCTATTGTTGGACATTGTCTTTATTTCAATAACAAATCATTATACTATAAATGTATCATAAATATTGTGTTGTTTATCTTCTGGAGCATACTTAGCATTGACAAAAAATTCCACATTTGAGTTTGTTACTACTCTCACATATAGATTTGAATGATCTGTTGTCAAATTGCCAGGTGGAATATGTGGATTGCTAAAAATATCTCCATTTTTGCAATTATAGTCTATTAATTCGCCTTAATTACCAATCACATTATAAATCATTAAAATTTCTGGTGCTAGTTCTCGCTCCATTTCACTGGCAGTACTAGATACCGGATCAAGTTGACTCAGAGAATATCGAATACAAAAATTGCAAAAACCAATAATAATAGCAATATTAATAATAATTATAATAGTAATAATAATTGTTTGTATACCTTTTATTACGCCATTGACATGAAGACATAAAAAGCACTAAAAGGATTTATTTTAACTATATTTATGATAGAATAATTTATTTGTTCACTCACGATTACACAAAAAACATAGACATATATACACACAATAATTTGAAACTCGATAAAATCATTTTATGTTCTATTTTGCCTACTTGGTTTTGCTCCTTCTTCCATTATATGTACTCTTCCCCAGTATACTTCAAGTCTTTCTTCTAAATATAACTTTACAGCGTCAAGTAACGTTGAGGCTTCTAACGACTGTCCCTTCATTTTGATACTTTCTATTGTATCTGACTGTAAAACC
>DASQYF010000089.1:0-8757 GCA_035639375.1 Nitrososphaeraceae archaeon | reverse complement strand
TTTAAGATGACCAATAGTCTTTTTGGTAACAGCACACTCCCGTCTGGTTGGATGTCACCTACAACAGTCACTATTCCGCTAGCAGGAAACTCGACCTTCGGCAGTGTGAACATAATTGGAGTTGTAATCCATAGAGCAGATCACAAGTAAATACAGTCTAAAATGACAGTTTCTTTCTGTAGCTTGTAATCTATTTTCTTTACAACAAGAGCTATAGCTTTTGTAGTAGACTTTTCTATCTAATATCAATTAGCACTATTCTTTACTCTCTAATGCTATTCAAGAATTAATCCTATTCTTCTTGATGCCAATCAATTATCATTTCATTGAGTGGAGGTGGAGGTCCTGCAAAATCTATGCCATATGCTTTCTTTGCATATTCACGAAACTTTACAGCCCATGGATGATTTGAAGTAGCAAATTCTTTTAAAGTCTTAAAAGGATCATTTGTCTCTAAACTAACTAGCTCAAGATCAGGAACACCACTTCCTGGTGGACTGCGCTGAATCCAGACGTTTTCACCAGAAATACCAGCAGTCTTGTAGAATTCGTTATGTTCTTTGTTATGGCCGCCACTCTCCTCTGCAAACTTCTTTGCAAGTTCTATTCGTCCTGGAAGAAGAGGTAATGCTAGACAGTAGTTTATCATTATCCAGATTTGAATAAGGTATGTGTATTTATTCATTGTTTACAATAAAGCAATTGCATGTATCATAAAGATATACTACATACATTATAAACTGGGGGGAGACTGACTGACAATCGTGTCAGATTTGGTTCATAAACCACTGGCCTCATTAAATCGTTTTCATATGGTAATAGAATAAAATGAACTCATTTTCTAATAGGGTTAAACAGATGTGAACTACTCTCTAAAAATGACAACAAGTAAGCAATAGTTATTGTTATCCTGACTTACCACTACTTTATCAGATAACTAGTTCATCACTTATGGGCTAAAATAGATGTTTTGTTAAGTAATATAAATGGAAAATACGCAATACGCCGTTGTACATACAACAACAAATTCGTGGGATAATGACGTGCTGAAATCAGATCTACCTGTTTTTGTTGATTTTTGGGCTGAATGGTGTGGTCCTTGTAGAATGGTCGGGCCAGCTGTAGAGCAGCTGTCTAAAACAATGGGTGATAAAATAAAAGTAGCAAAGCTAAATGTCGATGAAAATCAAGAAATAGCAGCGAAATATGGCATTCAATCAATTCCTTCTCTTATCCTCTTTAAAGGAGGAAAAGAAGTTGCAAGGACTATAGGAGCTGCTCCAAAAGAAAAATATCAAAAGTTCATAGAAGAATCTCTTTTGAAGGCTTGAACATCTAAAGACTCTACCATTTCAAAATTTTTTTCTTAAATACTACAACATCAACAATGAGATATTGCGGAGAAACAGAGTTTGCCTTTATAATTTATCTTTGCAAATTATTCGCAAGTTAATTGTGTACCTTAAATTGGGTCCTAAAATCGTGTCAATTTTGTTTCACATCCCGACGGGCCCGCTCCTATATTAGTCTTTGATTCGGCTATATGACAAAAGGTAAGAACAATGATAGAAGGAATCGATTCAATTTGATTCAGTCCTTATTTGACATTCATAATTGCCATATAGTGCCCAATAACCAGAGAAAAATGTCATCATAAGATGGGTTATTTTTACTATATTGTTATTGGCTCCTCAACAACCTGTTGAAATACCTAACAGTTCATAAGGACAGAGTAGAACAAAAAGAAATTACATATTATAGTCTGAGAAATTGTATCATGACTTTAAAATGCTTTGCGAACAGATGGACATCATTATTTCTTGTAATAAAATGGCACGAGCATCCTGAACGAAGAAAGTAGACAAATAATAGTGCTCCTACAATGGAAGAAATTAAAGAAAAAACTTGAAAATTATATACATTAATTTGAGTTCATACTCAATTATAAATAAAAAATCCTTGTTTGTTTAAGGAAATGCTTTCTGGTTTATATTTCTTGGATCTATTTCTATATTGATACATGGCTTCTATTAACAAATTATCTTATGACAAAGCCGAAAGTGTATAGATATAACCCGTGACTAATGTGTTCTATAGATGTTCTATTCTCTGAAAAATAAGCATAAAGAAATATTGGCTTTTAGAGCTATATGCTTTTTCTTATTTATGTTAAGAGAGCTGCATATAACGTTAAAAAACTAATAAACATCATCGTCTCTCTAAATGATGAGTAGATGCAGTGAGATTAGTGGAATTCCTCGATCCAAAAATTAGCTTTGTTTTGAAATTCTTTACTAGTGGGACTTGGCAGTGAGCATGCTTAAGCGGAAGTTTGGCTGGACCGATCTCGAGACAGCAATAATCGGGCAAGGCACGTGGATGATCGAAGACGGAAGTGACTTTGAATCGCGAGCAGTACAAGTGTTACGGCTGGGCATGGACCTCGGGATGACACACATTGATACAGCAGAGATGTACGGCCACGGCCATACAGAGGAATTGGTGGCGGAAGCAATAGCTGGACGGCGCGACGAGGTGTTCCTCGCTAGTAAGGTCTTGCCTTCTAACGCATCCTATGAGGGTACTCTAAGAGCTTGTCAGCGGAGCCTAAAACGACTAAAGACTGAGTGGCTTGACCTATATTTGCTTCATTGGCCAGGCAGCCATCCGATAGGTGAGACTATGCGTGCCATGGAGAAGTTGGTAGCCGAAGGCCTAGTCAGGTTGATAGGAGTCAGCAATTTTGATGTGGAAGAATTAAAGGCTGCTGAGCAGGCCCTTCACAACGAGCAAATGGCATGCAACCAGGTGTTATATCATCTCGGTTATCGCGGGGTAGAACGGCGTATAATTCCGTACTGTACTGATCGCGGAATCGCTGTGGTGGGATATGCACCATTTGGACACCGGAATTTTCCGTCTGCTAGCAGTATTGGTGGACGGATATTATCAGAGATTGCCAAGCGCCATGGCCGCACACCTAGACAGGTTGCGCTCAATTTTCTGACACGTCACCCATGTACCTTCACGATTCCAAAGACCACCCACCTGGAGCGAGTTAAGGAAAACGCTGGTGGTGTAGGTTGGCAGCTGACCGAGTACGACTGCATGGCTATTGAGCACGCCTTCCCGGTGTCAAACCAAGACAGCCCTCTGGAGATGATTTAAGCATAAGTAAAATTACACAGAAATAAGTAAATAGCGATTTCTGCATATGTTCTATGTTCTATGACATCCCCTTATGGCTTTCATATGATGCTCAAATCATTTGAGGATTATACCTGCTATGTAGCCACTCCGACTTACTGATATATCAACTAGGTCATCAATCGTTGACCTGCCAGCCTAACATTTAAGACGATTTGCAATTAACGGCAAGGTTGTTATAATCATTTTTCACATAGTACTGCGGGAGCTTCACTAATTATCATCCGCTCGAAATATTGCTAATAATAATGGTTTGTGAATAATTTCTAATTGTAAAGCAACAAGAAGTAGAAGAACAAAAAAATATTGCTATTAGACAATATATAACAATAAGAATAGTGTTTAGTTAATCATTTAACGTTGTTATTGACGTAAATTCATTGGGATATAATTCTTGAGATATAAGAGATATTATACTCTATCTTAGGATCAACTGTAGAAAAACATATCTCTTGAAAATTCTGCATATAGTTAGATAGATAAATCATTCTTAGAAAATATGCAATAAAAGAACTTAAGGTTCGCTGCTATGAGAGATGAATCAGCAAAGATTAACAATCATCAATGATACTACTATAACATCAAAAATATTTTTAATGGAACGAGTCGCTACTAGTATGTACCTGGTCTATATGTATCCTGAACTTATCAATACTATCAAACTCTTTACCGCAATATTCACATACGATCAGATTTAGATCCTTATCGCCTTCTTCTGTCACATATTAACAATAACCTAATAGGATAAAAAGAACGCAGCTGATTTGCATTTTTATAAGCGTATATCGTATTGATTATCAAAAAAATCTATTATATGTATATTTTCCTGCTTTAGCGCCTACAAAATATACGTCTAATACCTAAATATATGTGAAAAGATATTCGTTTTATTTTAGAGAGATATATATAGAGTAATGCTAATAGAGGTTAGAAGAGCAGCAGAACAACAAGAACAGAAACAATAATGGCTAAAATTGCTTTAATAGTTGGATCGGTTAGACGAGACCGTCAAGGTATCAAAGTTGCCCGCTGGATAGAAGAGAAATTGAAGGACCGTAACCATATTGTATTTTTTATTGATCCTTTAGAACTTAACTTGCCGTTACTTGATAGAATGTATAAAGAGATGGTAAATCCTTCAGAGAGGTTCAGAGACCTTAGGAACAAAATTAATGATGCAGAGGGCTACCTTTCTATAACCCCAGAATACAATCATAGTACATCAGCTGCAATGAAAAATACACTAGATTATTTTTTAGAGGAATATTATTTTAAACCTTCTGCTATTGTCTCCTATTCCCCCGGGGGCTTTGGTGGCGTAAATGCAGCACAACATCTCCGCCATATATTCGCAGAACTTGGAGCGCCATCTATATCTTCATCATTTCCAATATCAAGAGTACAAGATGTTTTTGACGAGCATGGAAAATTAATGGATGAAAGATATGACAAAAGAGTTATACGATTTCTTGAAGAATTTGAATGGTATATTGAGGCTTTCAAAAACCAAAGACTAAAAGGTACTCCATATTAGACTGAGCTCCTAATTGTGCACTGATGCATAAATGCTTTAGTCTTGTCATTCTTGTTTGGTAGAACATGTTTTTTTGTTTTGAACCCATTCCATACTTTGACAGATAGAAATATTACAATTTTATCTCATTCTTACCTCTCTATAAATTTGCGTTACTCTTTACTGAATGATTATATATGAAAGACTTAAGGTGCATGATAAAATGCATAACTAATATCTATCGCAGATATTCTCTATTTCAGTTCTGGACACAGCAATACGAAAATATAGAGTGTCCGTAGATATCTCTTTTTTCTTAAATTAATAGCCATTATTTTTAATGCTTTTCCGCTCCATCTTCTTCTCTTTTAGGCTGTTTTCGATGCTATGTATTAACTGTTTGAGAGATATGGGTTTTGTTATAAAACTATCTATTTTAACAGTAGGCATTATTTTAGAAAATTCCTCTTTATTGATTTCAAATGCAGATATTAAAATAGTCTTAATTGTTGGACGTTCTGCTTTGATCTTTCTTATTAGTTCATATCCATTCATTGAGGGCATCCTAATATCTGATATAACCAGAGCGAAATCTTTAGAATTATTTCGAAAATGCTCTAATGCTAGTAATGGGTCTGTAAAAGCCAAGGTATTGAAGCCGTGATTTTGCAAAGATGCTTTAATTAGAGTAACAATGTCAAACTCATCATCGACTATTAATATTGATTTTCGAATATATTGCTTATCATACGCCATAACTGTTGGATTTGTTTAAAAGTTTTTCATCTATATAAAGAAATAGCATGACATATATAACTTAGTTCAGAGTGTGCAATTTTTATCTGTCAAATATAGTGCTAGTATAGAAACCAACGATTCTAAGGCGTTGCAAAGAATCGTATATTCTAGAGTATATACAGCGTAATAACTTCAGAAAGTGAGCAGAGATGATAAAAGCATTAAAGGAATATTGAGATATTTTGAACATCAGTGAAACTAGAAGTAAGAGAAATTAAAAGTGCTTTTTGTTATATGGGATATATGGCTTGCATATAATTAGAAGGTCACTATTTTATTATCTTAAAATATCCTTTATATTAGTGCTAATTACTTTTATATTAGAATCAACGTTCTATTCTTACTCTAACGGCTCATAAGAGAAAATGCGATTGTATCAAGGTTATATATCCATATATAACTCATTTTCTATTACAGTCTTTCTGATCTGATTCCTCTTCTACTATCTCTGTGTGTCTCTAATATCCTCTATCTGATTATTGCGAAGATTATATATATTTGATATACATCTCTTTTGTGAATGAATTGTGCTAAGTGTTCTCATACTCATTTAGCCCATGAACTTAGGAATACTCTTGATATGATGGAATCGTTGATGCTAGTTGGAAAATGCTTGATCATTGGATGCGACTGCCGACAATACGTTGATAGAATTGAAGTTATAGATGAAGAGTTGTTATAACTGCTACTAATATCCTTTGTTTAATAGCAATATAAGCAGACGCAAATACAGGTAGTATAATAAGACCACAACATGTTCTTCCAACCAAAGCTAATTTTGTCTACATCTATATCTCCAGTTCGTCAACCATGGCAAGAAACTTTCAAGAATATAATACTTCAAGAAAAGACAAACTCACAGATTTTGAAATATATCTCAGAAAAGTGGGAAGAGTAACAGTATAGATTAAACCTTTTTATGAATCAAATATATAGACAGTTAAATAAGTTAACTATTTGATATACATTGCAAACAATAGAAGTAAATTTCAGCAATAGAATATCAGTGCTATTATCGTAATTCTGATAAGAATGATTGCTACTATCACTAAATCGTCATATCAAGAAGTGAAAAAGACAAATAATGATTAAAAATTCATTGCACTTAAAGTGGATCATAACTGTTATTGATAATGAGATGTATAGAACATCTTTACTCAACTGACTGAAAACTTGTTAGACGAGAAAATGTAAAATTATAAATCTACAAAAATAATTCGTGAACACTAGACAGATAAGTATTATAAACAAAAATGAACATTAGTTGTTAACATGGATCCTGCTATTCAAATGATGGAAATTGCGCCTGGTCTAAAAGATATGTTGTTAAATGCTGGATTTACAATCGAGACCATACTTAAATGTGGTCCTAGCGAGATCGCTGAAATACTAGGAATAGACATATATGTCGCACAGATAATTTTTGATACCGCTAAGAAAGCTGCAGAGAGAACCAGAAGTTTACTAGCAGAAGAAGAAACTACTTAGTGTGACGTGAGAACTAGGTTACTGTAGAAATGTTCAATTTTTTATAATTCACAGTAGATAACATTTTGTTTGTAAATCATTCCGCAATTTAAACTAAATGTGATATATCGCTAAGTTATGTTGAAAATACCTATTTTTAAGATAGAGTTCTGTGACTCTTAGTCGGATAGAAGGGCTGTGAAAAGTCGTTGGATGGCATGAACGTTCTGGATCGATGTTAGTTTCTTTATAGAATCTTAATATTATTATTATCATAGCAGTGAATGATAATTATTATCGTCAACGAATAATGGACCGGAGAGAATATGCCTATTTGGAATGAGAACAACTCTAGAATGCATTTCTCCTTGATTCATTATTTCTTGGCCTATTATTCTCTATCTTATATAATATACTTCCAATAAACTATAAACTTTACACAAATATTATTTATCATATTCTTTGCATTCTGTATTAATGTCCTCCAATTTTCTGTCTTTAATTATGATTCCAGATGCTTTAGCTTGGGTTTAGCGCATTAAGAGTTCATGTGCTCTAATGTAGTTGTGATATATTTGGTAGTACGTGTTGCACTAAATGGGAATTATACATCAAATAAATTTCATTACACAGACCATTACATGACTACTCTTTTTGAGTGCTTTGATGATATTTATAGAGTAATAATATAGACATTAGACTATAGTACTACACCAATAGTATGACTAACAAATTAGTTACCAATCAACAGAAACAGTAATCTAAATATAATTGATTTTAAGTTATAGATAAATGCATTATGATATTATTTTATCATAGTATATCAGCAAATTCCTAAAAGAAGTACCGCTGTTTATTCCAGGACGCGACGAGTAGGAAGAATAATATATGTATCTGTGCATTACATTTTACTTATT
Organism: Nitrososphaeraceae archaeon; assembly: GCA_035639375.1. GTDB lineage: Archaea > Thermoproteota > Nitrososphaeria > Nitrososphaerales > Nitrososphaeraceae > JAJNBK01. Next base: position 855 of record DASQYF010000089.1, on the reverse strand, counting down.
TGCAGAACGAGTTGCTTACACAAAATGCAGTATATTGTATCTATATTGTTATGAATATCCCTTGTAAGTTACTGCAAAATAAAACATCATTCCCACAATTATTGTATCAATAAAACTTCATTGATGGAGCCAGCCAGTATATTAAGATACAAGACGAAACATATCTGATTACATTACATATAGAAACTGAAGGCATAAAATAAATTATGTTACGTTACCAGTTGATTCAATGTTGCCATATACTATACAATTTTATAAACCCGTGTCATTTATGACAATATCTTAATGCTCACAGCTGTAGTAGATAGTTTAACTCCTGCGTTCTAGCTCCAATATATGCATAGAGAAATCAAGATGCAGGTATAAGTTACCGCATATATGAAACTAAAGATGAATCATTGTCATCTATAACATTAGATGCAACATAGATAAAGGAAATAATTTCCAATCTTGACAATCCCATTGCGGCAATAGAAATAACTGTACTGCAAATCTATAGACAAAGAAGATAAATGACTAAGAATGGATAAAATCATTATTTGTTATAGATATCTATTTGTGATAACAAGAAATGTATAAAAACGTTTTCTACGATGTAATGGCATATATCATAATTCTTGGTCTAATATTCCTTTATAGAGAACAATTCCTATATTGATGGCGACGTTTAAACTCTTGTATTAACGACCATGACTGAATGTCAAAAACAATGACTTGTCCCATTAATATTATACTTATACAATAATACAGCCATCGTCTATGCCGTTTTATCCTTTCTCACTTAATTAAAACGAAGAATTTCAAAACATATACATAGAATGCATAATGATGCCGATTAGCGGGAAGACACAACAG
>DASQYF010000088.1:0-3619 GCA_035639375.1 Nitrososphaeraceae archaeon | reverse complement strand
TATAGTGTGTTAAGAGAGTTTATTCTATAAGACTATAGATGATTACAAGACTATAGATCTGAAAGCCATCGATACAACAAATTACAGCAATTAGCTTTACCGTAATGCAACAGAAAATATAGAGTTATTATCAAACAGGCTAACAAAATATTTATCATGAAGAGCTAGGTCAGGATAACCAGGGAAATTCACACTTGTAAGACCAAGCTATTATATCATCATCGTTATTATCATTATCATTATTATTTTAATTTTGAACCTTGCTATGAAGACCTTATTTTTGTTATTCATACTCGATTCCATCTTCTCATCTTCTTTGAACTCTCTCTAAGTAAAGACTTTTGAGTTATTATAATATTTTTTATTTTTTGCAACGCATTAGTAAAAATAATAATTAATAATAGGTTTTAACAATAACAAGAAATAACAGGATACAATCGTCCTCTAGTAGGTGTGCTCGTCTCTCTTCTATTCTCCAAAAGATTAATTGACAACAGCACACAATTTTGCATTTAAGCATATAGATGTATCCAATAACTATCACAATATCTAATGAAATTAGAAAGATCTTGCTCTCTGTAAATTAAATCAATATAAAATTTTTATAGGGAGAAATCTACCATTAAGGTAAGCAAAGTAGAGGAGATAATATGGGAGTGTTGTCTAAGAATAAAGTCAATAACAACAATAATAACAATGAATATAGTAATGATTATACCATTAGCGGTGGAAAGTATGATTTATCCTCAATAAATCCTCTAGTCGAACCTCTGCCAGCTCGGTACGAGTTTTATAAACGCTTGAAATTATTTCCTTGGTGGTTGCGATATAACCTTGGTATCGCTAAGGAGGCAGTTTTAAAAGATAAAATAATCGGGTTAGGTACAATGATGGGACTCCAAGACAGATGGATCCACCGGATAATAAGACATGCTGTAGCTGAATTTTCAAAGAAAGGATTAGGAGCAGATTATTATGGCTATCATAATATTGACCATGAACTAGAATCTGCTTATTTTACATTACTTTCGGCTAATGGACAGGAGAATATAGAAAAAGAGAACAAATTTAGTCAAGATGACATTAAATATCTTTTCGTAGCTGCTCTTTTTCATGATTATGATCCTTTAAAACAATTTGATAAACCTCATGAGGATTCTGTTGAATGGGTATTGAGAAATGACGATAAGATAAAAGACTTGATTAAAGATGTCGGAATAAACATTGACATTGTAATTGCAATAATACATAGGACTGCATATCCCTTTAGAGGTAAGATAGCACAACACGCAGAAAAAAGAATGGAAGAATTATTCAACTATGCAGGAATATCGGAGAATGATACCAACTCAAGAGAACATTATAAAGAGCTAGGATGGTTTTTGTCTGTTTCAGAACGTATAGCGGGATATGCGCTAGGTGGTATTGATCGTTCTATGGAACTTGCCCGTACTAATGCTCATGCTCTTGGCTGGCATCCATCACGTATAAGTGAAGAATCTGTCAAGTACTTTAGCATCTTAAAGGAAGAAAAAGAAATGTTCGAACGCGTATTGTATGCAGTACCCGATGATTACAAGAAAAACTTCTTTGATAATGTAGCAGCCTTCAAGGAAGCATGGGCAAAAGAGATCGAGGTAAGAAATTCAATTAGAAGAAACAAAATAAGTCTGACAACTGTGACAGAAAAAGTTGAGGGCAAAGATGGTCTTGATCCCCATACAAAAGAATCCGTGCTTGATATATATAGAAAATCACATAGGCCTGTAGGTATCAGCAGTGAAAAACAATTTAGAAAATCACTTGATAGTAATGATACAATACTAATCTCCCTTAGAGTCAAGGATAATAATGATGAGATCTCCGAAGAAATAGTAGGCTACGTAAAGGGTGGACCATTAGAAAATTACCAGATTAGACATGGTACACATGACACGAATTTAGGAAAAAAAAATACTGCATATATGGAATGGATAAGTATCAGGCCAGGTTTCTGGGGAGAAACGGGTGGTCACGTTCTTAGAATGGAATTCCTCAGGGAGGCAAAGCATCGCGGCTATTCATATGTAACAAGCTATGTACATCGTAATGTTGTTATGCAGAGAATAAACAAAGGTGAAAATATTGAGATTGTACAAAAGTACGATCCAGATAAGCTTGATTATTATAGAGTTGATCTAAATACAATGACCTCTCCAATATCGGAAGCAGTAGCATATAATAAATCTGAAACATTACAATCAATGGATATGACAAATATAGAGATCGATAAAAACTATCCAATTATAGATTAATTAATCTAATCAATTATATGATATTATTACCCTATCATGTAAGCGCTGGAAGAAAATAAATTATTTATCGAAGAGCATAATGTACGATTACAAAATGAGCGCGGTAAAATTGAATATTATAAAATTTATCGATTTACTGCTATTTGGCGAAGATGATCGTCTATAAATTGTACCCAATACCTGGAATACTTAATTTTTCAGGCACGTTCTAACAGTGAAATGTTTTGAATGAGTTTAGCGAAGAAATATTGCAATAATTATTAGATCTTGAAAATTTCATGTCTCTATATAATGAGAAACTTGATAATAATTCAACAAAATAATGGGACAGTTTTACAAAATGCTTATTGTGGAAAAATTAGCTAACATTATAATTTCATGTGTTTTGGATTGGACTGGAATTCAAGTATACTAGAATAGAGATAATCCAGATGACTCGTATACAATCGGAGCAGTCAAAATACTTTCTTTCAATTCTCTGCTGATGAGGTCTAATATGATAAATAAACTAATATTGATTCTTTAACTTTCCATTTCAACGATGTACGATCATTGCGGTATTACGTTATGGGATTTGATTATCTCTCCCTGTTATCTAAATCCATTGTTTATTTGATCTATTATTATACTATTGACTTTTTTCTTTTTGGTAAATATAACTTGTATACATAAACTAAACGCCAGGCCCTACAGCTGGATCCCAATCTGGACTCCCGTCTCCGTCCATGTCAGAAGTACTTTCTACAGCTTCGGAGTCAGATTCGTCTTCCTCTCCTGATAGTTCTTCTTCAGATCTTTTTGTCGTTCTTGCTGGTCTTTCGTCTTCTGGTCTAACTATTGCTTCTTTTGGAACATTAGGAAATTCTCTTTTTCTGCTGTCTTGGGTAGGAATATTATTGTTGTTATTATCATATTCATTACTGTCCTTAGTATCTACAACCATATATTTTCAGTGATTATATTTTGTAAATTATGTAACTTAACAGTTTCATATTATTTCTTTCTTCACATTATTGTATGTTCAAATTCATAAACTATCAAACTATTATAAGTTCCGTATACTTAACAACAACACTGTTCAAGGTGGATAGTAGGGCAAAGAAGTCTCCAATCACTTTGTTTACCTTTCTGATCAAATATCGCAACACTGTCTCTCCCAGAAACGTTGATTACTTAAATTATTTATCGTTGTATAGATTATTTTTATATTATACTATGAACACCTGAACTTGGTTTACCCAAGATTCAGTATGGGGGAGGCACCAGGAATAATTGGTGGAGTGTTTATAGTTCTATATCTGCTACTAGGAAAGTACAACATCTTT
>DASQYF010000087.1:0-2700 GCA_035639375.1 Nitrososphaeraceae archaeon | reverse complement strand
CACATTCAAGGAGATTTATCGAATTTTAAAACAGGGTCAAGGAAGAATGGTAATTTCTGATTTAGTTACAAATAAAGAAGTACAAAAAGAGTCAATTGATTCTGAAAAATGGTGTAGTTGTATTGATGGTGCATTAACAAGAGACAATTATATTAAAAGTATAAAAAAAGCAGGATTTACAAATATTGAAGTGTTAGATGACAAATTCTACATAGAAAAAGGAGACCAAGTTAATGGTAGAAAGATTAGTAGCCTTGTTATCAAGGCAGTCAAAGAATAGAGTAAGTGGTATAACAAGAGAGAGAGGAGGACTGGAAGATTAAACAAATATGAAATTTTCATTTGGTAAATTAAAAACTAAAGAACAAGAAATATGTAAAATTGTTCTATTTGTTTGCGTAGAAAACGCAGGCCGGAGCCAAATGGCAGAAGGCTTCTTTAGAAGATATGCACCTAGAGGATATGCAGCCTTAAGTGCAGGAACCAGGCCTGTCTCAGAGATTAATCCATTAGCACTGCAAGTTATGAAAGAAGTAGGTATAGATATTAGCAAACAGAGATCAAAGGATTTGACAGAAGATATGATAAGAAATGCTACTACAGTAGTGAACATGGGATGCATGGACAATAATTTCTGCCCTACTTTGTATATACCCAAAGTAATAGACTGGAGTATTGATGATCCTAAGGGTAAACCAATAGAGAAAGTTATAGAAATCAGAGATGAGATAGAGAGAAGAGTAAGGGAACTTGCAGCAGAGCTTAATAAGCAAAATATCAAAGAGTCTAACTGAGAATCAAAAGAAGTTTATTGCAGAAATCATAGGTACCTTCATAGTAGTTGTACTTGCTACTGGTTCTGTAGTAATAGATGCTGAAACAAATGGAGTATTGGGAATTCCATTTATTGTATTTGCACCTTTTGTTGGAGTAGCCTTAGGCATATACTTGTTTGGAAAAATCTCAATGGCACACTTTAATCCTGCAGTTACAGTAGGCTTTTTTATAACAAGGCATATAACAACAAAGATACAGTTAGCATACTACTTTACTGCTGAGATACTTGGAGCTTTACTAGGAAGTCTGTTTGTAAAATATTTTATTGGAACTCAAGCTAATCTGGGTGCAAATGCTCCAAATTATGCATATCCTCTACCTGTTATATTTGGTATTGAAATATTGGCCTCTGCATTGCTTATGGCTGTTGTCCTAATAGTAGTTTATACAAAAGGATTAAAAGGTTTTGGAGGGGTTGTTATAGGAAGTATGGTTGGTTTAGATATCTTCTTTTTAGCATTTATATCTGGTGCTTCTATGAATCCAGCTCGTTCTTTAGCTCCTGCTTTGATGTCTGGTGTATTGACTAATCTATGGCTTTATTGGTCTGCCACGTTTATTGGAACTTCACTTATTGCATTAATATATCGAAAAAAATTTATGAATTCCTAAAAGGTATATAATATAACTCGTTTATAATTTAGTCAGGCATATGCTACAGATTAGATGTGCTGACTGCGGATGCTATCCAATAGATTGTAAATACAGTAACTCTCCAAAAGAGTGTACTAGCTGTTATTTGGATAAATGTTGCTGTTGGAAATGTTTACATAATATGCGTATTGACTAACTTTTTTCTGCGAATTAGATTAGTTGCCCGAGTTTGATATGTAACAACTTTTATCTTCTTATTTGATAGAATAATCCCTTTTCAATTTTGTATACAAATCTTCTCCGCATATCCAAGGAAAGTCAGGGATTCCTACAACTTTGATATTTCCATCAATAACTGTAGTAGGTACTGCTTTTACGGCATAGTCTCTCATCTTTAACTTAATTTCTTTTGTCATATTATTGATATCATAAACTATCTGGTTACAGCCTTCACATTTGCCAATTTGAATATATCTGTGAAATGTTTGCAAAGAGGACAGTTTGCAGCAAGCAAGGATTTACTTGCAGCGAACAGACTTGAATCATCTACCAACTTTGAAGCAGCAATATCCGAGAAATGAGTATGACCAACTTGCTTTCATGACCAAACTTGGGTTTCTGAACTTTTCAATATTTCACCCTGATTTTTTCGATAAGAGAGATAGGATATGGATAGAGATAGACACATTGCAATGTTTGCCATCGTAAAGTCTTAGCATCAGAAGCAGCGGAAGATGCGATATTATTACTAATAACTAGTAACAACAGAAAGAAAGAAGGAAAGTAGAGCAGACAAACTTCTTCTTTTTCTGATGATATTGTTCGTTTGTTAGAGGTGTAACATCCTATTCCTCAACTACATAATTGACATGGTGTAGTAGTCTAGTAACACTGAATGTTATTGTACCAGTAGAGGTACAATCTGCGGCAGCCACAATCACAACAAACCCTTCAGCAACAGCAAAAGATTGGTCTCAGCCAATTAATATAATAGATTGCACAACAATCAAATAGCAAATGCTAATCCTGTTACTACTGAAAATCATTTTATCAAATACTTGTACAACTGGCTAAGCAACAGCTGTTTTCAGTCTTTCTTCTTGATTAAAAAGAAAAAAAGTTTGGCTAGTATTACCTACGACTACTACTACTACTAACCTGATTCAGCCTGATTCATTACAGTTGGATTCTGCATGAATAGGTACTCCTCGGCGATTCTGCCATCCTTCCAGTGCGCAACAGTGACCATTGTGACATTTCCTGGTAATA
>DASQYF010000086.1:0-5681 GCA_035639375.1 Nitrososphaeraceae archaeon | reverse complement strand
GAATATTATCAATATTAAATAGCAGCAAAAACACACTCAGCTAGTAAATCAATGTTGCGCATTACACTAACACTATAATACTAATATGAATTGGAAAGATATACTATGAGCATTCGCGTTAAATGAGTCAATTAACATGTCGTGGTTATGACATCTCATAATTTAGAGTAGTCTTTTTCTAATTTATTATAAGATTCTGCAACACACAGCTGCTGCTCTAATTAAGATACAATACATTAAATCGCTTTTTAGATCTCTTGTGAAAAGGCTTAAATAAACATTGAATAACACTGCAAAAGCCGTTTTTATCTTTCCGATTGCAATCTTGCTATTGTCTTTACCATGATGATTACTTTCCTTATCTTTGCAGTAAAATCTGATGTGAATGCCTTTAGTTTATTTAGAGAAGAAACAAGAAAAGATAGACAAAGCTACACTGTCTGATAGACAGCCATGATAAACAACTATGAATAAAATATAATATGAGATGTTAGCTGAAAAATTCAACATGGAATACCAACTCACTCCTAACATTGGTAAACCGAATAAATGAGCCTAATTTTACTCTGGAAGAGCAGTATTATGAATTCTCAAATATATTAATACAGAATTGCCAACTTTATTTGGATATAATGCCAACTTGTGGGATAAATGAAGCCAGTATACATGTATGGCTCTGTAACAGCTCAAGTAAATTTATTAATTATGGCTGAACTAGAAAAGATTAATTATCTCAAATTTCTCCAGACTACCCATATAGTAATGACTGATTGGGATTTATTGACTCCTGGTATAGGACTTACTTCAATTGGGATTGTTGGAGTTGGAATTGCTCTCTCTGGAATTGCCAAGACATTTTTAGATGGAATGCATGCCGTTTCGTTACTAACGATGTTTATTGGTATGATTTTCCTTGCATCAGGTTTGTTCAAAGATGGTTTTCCAACGTCAGGAAGAGCAAAGTCAGCCACATTTATTACACTTGGCTTTCTCGTAACTTTTGGCTTTACAGCAGTCGTAACTGGCAGTTCGCAGACTCCAAGTATTTATGCGTATATAGGCTTAATGATGCTGATTGCGATTCCTGCAACAGTTCTTGTTGTTGCATCTTACAAAAGGACTCCATATATCAAAGCACTCGCAGTGATTTTCATTGGAGCAGCAATAGTAGGAGGTTCTGTCTTCTATGCATTTGGATTAGTTACGCCAAAAGCTCCATCTGCAGGAGAGGAAGAGCAGGGGAAAACAATGGGCAATAATAGTCAACAGAAACAACAAGAACAACAACAAAGTAAGACACCAGCAAAAGTAACAAAGGTAACAATATTGCCTGGCGCCTCTGCGCAAGGAAATCCGTCTTATGATCCAGCAGATCTAAGGGTTCCAATAGGAGAAGGAATACAGTGGATAAACAATGACAACGTTCCACATACTGTCACGAGTTTAAAGGATGATGGTAAATCATTTGACTCTTCCATTATAAGCCCGAATGGAAATTATACACTTGATACCTCTGCATTAGGTGACTCTGAATATGAATACTTTTGCACTATTCATCCCTATATGAAAGCCAAATTTATCATGAGCACCGGAGCTCCTTCTGCGTCGGCCCCAACTGGTCAGAACAATTCTAGTACCGGAAATACTTCTACAGTAGGATCCCAACAGACTACAGACGATACTATGATGAATGTTTCAATTGGAAATAATAGTAGGCAGGATATTAGTACTGCTAAAAATAATTATACAAATAAACAGCCACTAGCGTCTAATTCAAATGAAACTTCAATCACCAATATGAGCCAGACTAGAACGACTGCCTCGCCTATTTCAGCAGTTTCTATAGTTTCTGGGTCCTCTATACCATCTAATAGAGAATTCTTTGTTCCAAAAAGCGTAGAGACCACCGTAGGAAACATGATTACCTGGACTAATGAAGATTTTACACCTCATACAGTGACCTCGGGAAACATGACTACAGGAAAGACTGGAGTTTTTGACTCAAACATTATGCAAAAAGGATCTACATTCTCATTTCTATTTGACAAGGCCGGCGAGTATAATTACTTCTGCACAATTCATCCATTTATGACGGGTAGAATAGTTGTGAAATAAAGAAAAGCCAGATGTTAAATTATGACAGAGAAATGGAGAGCCAAATTCAATCCTTAATTCTTACTCAGTTACAACTTGATAACTTGGCTGATTTTGCAAATAATTCATTACCCAACGAATCATGTGCACTTTTACTGGGCAACCATACTAACGAAAATGAAATCAAGATTATGGACTCGCTTTCAATGAAAAATTCTGATGCGTCACCTACAAGATTTAGAATAGAGTCTCAAGAATTAATTAACGGGTATTTGACAGCAGAGAAGATGAAGTTAAATGTAGTTGGAATATTTCATTCGCATCCAGCTCCAGCTATTCCATCCGCAACAGATAAGATTTTTATGGAAATTAATCCTGTCATATGGTTAATTTACTCTACACTTGCTAAAGAATCTAGAGCATATATTTTTGAACAAAAGGTACGCCAAGTGCAATTAAAAGTACTTAAGGAGTAATGCGTTCGGTATCGCGAGGGTACAAAACTACGTCTCTAACGTTTTGTGAATTGGTTATTACCATCATAAGTCTGTCAAAACCAAGTCCCCAGCCAGAATGTGGAGGCATTCCCCAGTCAAATGCCTTAAGATGCTCTACAAAGTTTACGGGATTTAAGCCTTGCTCTGCTAATCTTGCTCTCAATTTAGAAGCATCATGCTGTCGTCTACCTCCTGAAACAAGCTCCAAATATCCATATTGTAAGTCGAAGGATTTTGAAAGTCTCATGTTATTTTCTTTTTCATGAATGTAAAAGGGCTTTAATTGCAAAGGCCAATCCATAATAAAATAAAAACCTTGATGTTTCTCTCCAAGCCTTCGGAGAGAAGCATCTGACAAATCATTGCCAAATTCTATCTTTTCATCTTCCTGCGCAAGTTCTTCTAAGCATTGTTCATATGTCAGTCTATCTATCCTACGTTCAGGAAGAGGAGATATTGTAGTTACTCCAAGTGCTTTTATCTCTTCTTTGCAATTCTTCAAAAGTCCCGAAAAAAGATTGCGCAAGAGTTCTTCAACTATGTCCATAACATCTTCATAGTCCATAAATGCGGCTTCAATATCTATACTTGTAAATTCTGATAAATGTCTTACAGTATGTGAGTTCTCTGCCCTAAAGTAGGGACCAATTTCAAATACTTTGTCAAGAGCCAAAGATAATTGCTCTTTGTAAAGCTGAGGGCTCTGAGCTAGATACGCTTTAGTTTTGAAATATGCAAGACTAAATAAATTAGCTCCTCCTTCACTTGCGCTCCCTATAATCTTTGGAGTGTTAACCTCAGTGAAGCCTCTTGATCGCAAGGTTTCTCTGATATTATGGAGTGCCTCTGACCTTAGCCTAAAGATGGCTGATATCTTAGGATTTCTCAAATCGAGTGCCCTGCAATCTAAGCGTTTGTCAAGTGCAGATTCAACTCTACCAGTGGGATCTATTGGCAAAGGCTGAACCGCTTTGGCAAGAAGTTTAAACTCTTCTACCTTTACCTCCACCGGAAAGTCTTTTGCTTTGCTATTTTGTACCAAGCCTGATATGATAACAGCGCTCTGTCTTGGCGTATCTCTTGCTAGGTCCAAGTTTACTCCTGTAACTATTGCCTGGGCTGCTCCATAACTATCTCTGATAATTAAAAATGCAAGTTTGCCAATATCACGAATGTCTTCTATCCAACCGGCTATCTTTACTTTCTGGTCAACTAAACTCTGATTCAGATCATTTGTAAAATGTGATCGATGAATATCTTCTATCATAGCTATCTTTTCGTCCTTTTTATCTCCTACTAGTTGGCTCGAAATCTACAAGTAGCTCTATATTCCTCACAGTTTTAGTTATTTTCTGTATTTGTTCTACATTAATACCTGATACTTGTCCATCCTTTGCAGCAACTATTACTTTGGTCAGCTTACTTCCATCTGGAAGCCAAATTAAGTTGATCGTTAGTATTCTAGCCGGAAAAAAAAGGTTCTCTAAAAACCTCTTGTCAGTAGCTTCGGCTTCAACAAACCAAACTTTGTTTTCAAACTGTTGTTCAATTTTTCTCGACAGTTCTACATTTGAGCGTAAAGCGCTTAAATCAGATCTTTGTAACACTAAAACTATATCTCCATTCACATGATATGCATTGATCATTGTGAACTTGTTTATTTCTTGATCACGTTCTGCTATTTTTACAAGTTTCACTGCGCATTCAACATCCGCTTGAGTCAAGTGTCCTGACCGTAATTTATCCTCGCATTTTGAGCAAAGCGTTCCAGTTTTTGCATCAAAAGAACATATTGGAGTTTTCAATGACTATTACCTAATACAATCTTGGGTTATATCATTCAACTGCAATATGTCTTTATATTCATATCTAATGGAAAAGAATATGTTTATTATAATAGAGAAAAAGATGCCTATCAACAATCTCTCATATTACAATTTGTATATCTATAGATTTATATAATGTTTATATAATTTTACAAATGTAAATTCGTCTTTATAATATGATATTAGGTTGAGTGCTCGTAAATATGTGATCTGATGATGGTTTATTATTTAATGTATTTTTTATAGAGCATATCTTGTCTCAATTAGTTAGAAAAAGAGTCGTCTTTATTATGGTTATAAGTTAAAGTAGGCTATACAAATCTAATTATCTTTGCCTTTGGTCCATATATATGGAAAATACATACAGAGACAGAGGGAGATTTATGAGCCTATTTATATTGAAAGAAATCATATGATTAATTTATTAGACTTTAATGTTAAAGATCGATGGTAGCTGATTCACTCTGAAAAACGCAAAACTTTCTGTATCAGAACTCAAAGCGTATTATTTTACGACTAAGGGTATAGTTAAGGCGGTAGATGGTATTAATTTTGAAATCTATGATGGGGAATCCCTAGGAATCGCCGGTGAGTCTGCATGTGGAAAAAGCAGCCTCGGCGCGGCCCTTTTAAGAATTTTGCAACCTCCTGGAAAGATAGTAGGAGGCAGTGTCAAGTTAAAAGGCACAGATATTATACACTTATCTGATTCTCATTTCGACAAAAAAATTCGTTGGAAAAAGATTTCTATGGTTTTTCAAGGTGCTATGAATACGCTTGATCCTGTTTACACTATAGGAGATCAAATGAGAGAGATCATGGAGCAACATCATTTTAAAGGAAATATCAAGAGCATAATTTCACAGTCTTTAAAACAAGTTGGACTGGATGAATCCATCGCTGAGAGATACCCTCATCAATTAAGTGGAGGAATGAAACAACGTGTAGTTATAGCAATGGCTCTTCTGCTTGAGCCAGAGATAGTGATTGCAGACGAACCTACAACTGCATTAGATGTTCTAATCCAAGCTCAAATAATAAATTTGCTTAAGAGATTAAAAAATGAAAAGGGAATGACAATAATTCTCATAACACATGACCTTGCTATTATTTCAGAAATTGCTGATAAAGTTGCAATCATGTATGCAGGTCAAATTGTTGAATTTGGAAGCTCTTCTCAGATCTACAAAAACGCTAAGCATCCATACACTCAAGCATTACTTTCTGCTATTCCAAAATTGCACTCAATTGACAAGCAAATGCA
>DASQYF010000085.1:0-5653 GCA_035639375.1 Nitrososphaeraceae archaeon | reverse complement strand
CTTTTCCTAGAGCAAGCTCCACTTCAAATGCAATTTCTGATAATTGAATAAATCGTCAACGTCGAGAAGATTTGAATTTTCTTTTTCTCCTTCTTCTTTTAATTTATTGTTATTATTATTACTTTTTTTCTTGTCGAATGGACATTTATATCGATTTAATATAGGACATGGATAAATTGTTGAAGAAATAAGAACCAATATCGTAACGGGCTCAGAGGGATTCGAACCCTCGACCAACTGCTCCGCAGGCAGCCATTCTATCCAAGCTGAACTATGAGCCCTTGGTTTACGTTAACATTCATCCTTATATCAGCCTGCGTTTATTTTATATGCCAATCTACACCATTCAAATTAAAACTTTTAGAGTAAATGTTTTTATACATATGGTTGCGGGCGACTTTATATAATTTCTTGCGCTGCTTAACATCATCCTCCTCCCATAGAGTAAATCCTTTTATAATTAATAGGTCCGTTTTACGGACATCCTTTATATCCTTTACACAGGTCAGTTTGTCAAAGTATCATTATTAGGTTCTTCTTTTAATTATAACTTATCATTATCTTCAAAAGAAAAAGAATTGATACAAGCTTTAATACTGTTTTTGATCGTTATCTTCAGATTCGTCAAAAAATTCTAAAAGCTCATAAATGATCTTGCCGTTGCAAAATAACAGTTTGTTCTCAAGAAGAAAAAAAACTGGATTTCTAAGGATTTATCTTATCCAAGTTCATAAGCTGATTAACACAATTTCTTTAACAATTTTCTAGTATCCGAAACTAATAACAACGTTAAGGACTCTTAATTCATTATGGGACTGACCACATGGATAATGATAGCTATACTGATTTTATCCATTATAGGATTAGGATGGCAGACATTTGTTTTAGGAGTTTTCAAAGGTGGAGAGAAAATAATTAATAGTAATCCCGAAATAAAAAATGCAACTGAAAATGTTAGACAGTACATTGTAAATATTATCAAAAGAGCATCCGAAGAGCTGATCACTAATGGTACTATCAACAATCAATCATATTCTGCCGGGATTCAAAATGATGAAAAAGAAAGAAAAGAAAAGATATACACAATAGAATTAGTCAACTATTACCTTCCTAGACTTTAAAGCCAAACTTATGTCGGAAATGAATTGCTCGGAGCAGACCTTATCTTTTGGTCTATAACATCTGTGTAAATAAAACCAATTCCTATTCCTACTTATAAAAACCATATTGTAACCAAAAATATTCTAGCATAATTTATCATGCATGATATTATTAATTAGAAAAAATAGTAAAATCAATTGTATGCTAGAAAGGAGACAGATATTTGTCAAAAATAATAGGAGTAAGACTGCTAGCTATGTAGGAATTCATGTACTATTGTCTGTTCTTAATGTTACTCATGTTGCTTGGTCTTTCAATAGTAACACATATCTCTCTCTCTCTCTCTCTTTTGTCATAATGAATGCCATTATATGTTATATTTTTGTTTGGTAGTTTGCTAACCACAGATTGACTTTGAGTTAATTCTTCTAACTTTTCTTTTGAGATGCATATGATAATATCTTATACTAATCGCGAGTTAAGATCATCTCTCTAGCGATCTTTTTTAGCAATCATAATCGTTAGTTGACAATTTACATAAATTATGACGAGATAGTGAAAGAGAGGCAATTTGGCATTATTGTTAAAGATATCATGTACTTATCGTCGAAACAGAAAGTCACATAACTGGTTGCCTGCTAATTTTGCACATTCATTATAAAGGCCATTATATGGAGATTTTTCGGGTGTTTTTCCTGGCGGTAGAGTTTCAGATTGGGACTGCATCTGAGTATCTGGAAACTCTTGTGAGCTCGGTCTTGCACCAAGCGTAACGGGTATTCTGTCTGTCATTCCATTTCTAAGTACTGTAAGCTGCACGATATCACCTACTTCTTTCTCTCTTTCCAAGTATGTCAATATGTCATCAATCTTTCTGACTTTTTTATCGTCTATCTGTAGTATTATGTCTCCTCCTATCGGTAGCTCTCTTTGATTAATGTCAGTTAGGGAGCTACCTGCGTGTATTCCAGCTTTATAAGCAGGACTTCCTGTAGTTACACCAGTTACCAAAAATCCTGTTGGTTCTTGCAATCCTAACTCTCCTGCTATTTCTGGAGTTACATTAGTACCTAAAACTCCTAGATAGGGATGTGTGTAGGAACCTGTTGCGATTAGGGACGGTACTACTTTCTTTATTGTATTAGATGGTACTGCGAATCCAACGCCGGAGTATACTCCAGTATTCGAAAAAATTGCTGTATTTATTCCTATCACCTCTCCTCTCATGTTCAGTAACGGTCCACCTGAGTTTCCTGGATTAATAGCTGCATCTGTTTGAATTATGTCAGGGATAGAAAAGGTAGTGGGAATATCTGTTTGCGATCGCGGTATTAATTGATCATTTTCTGATGGTGGCTGGGGGATTGTCTGACTTTGCTCTGATGATGGAAGCATTCTGCCAAGACCACTAACTATTCCATCTGTCATGGATCCAGAAAGACCAAATGGATTTCCAATTGCCACTACTTTTTCCCCCACTCTTAAGGATGTAGAATTCCCAATATGTAATGGAACAAGTTTATTTAATGGAACATTTGTTGCTGTTTGTACTACGGCTAAATCAGAAAATGGATCGCCGCCAACCAGTTTCGCATGATATGTAGTTCCATCTAAAAAAGTAATTTGAAGATTTTCTCCTCTGCTACCGGCAACAACATGATAGTTGGTAATAATATGACCTTTATTGTCATAGATAAAACCTGAACCAAGTCGAGCTCCCAATAGATTTGCTGTATCAACATCAGTAACTTGGACCACTGACTTTTCTACTTTTGAAAATAAATCAGGCAGGGTTAAGGAGTTTCCGCTATTATCTTCATTGACAGTATTTTCAGATTTCTGCTGGTCTTGTGCTTTTGCTGTTAGTTTAGTATCATCGTGATTGTTGTCATATCTTATAGGTAATGAAAATGTAAAAAACATTATTGCTAAGGCTACGATTATCATGAACTTCTTATTTATTGATATTTGATTCATAGAAGAGCTTACGCTGGTACCATATTTGAAGTATTGGTCAAATTCATTATTGCAAAAGATATTATCTATCGGAAACATTCCTCAGAGATATATTTATTATATTAATAAGGCAGCTTTTGGAAATATGATCCTTAAATGATGTGCTTCAGGATAGAAATATTAAGGAAAAGATAGTTGTGAGAATCGTTGACTATATTTAATAAAGATTGCAACTATGGACTAACTATAGAAAAAGATTCAACTGAAGAGAACACAACACGCTGCAGTTAGCCAAAAACTATCTGCTGAAAAGCGTAACAATAGTTAAGGAAGGATAATGCGTTTTAACCTATTATTGTTTGTTACAAAACACCTTAGTAACATAAACTAACAGAAAGACTATTATTCATTTTTATATCCAACGATATATACTTAGTTTGTTCTAATTGTTGTATTTTATACTTATTAGTTTATTTGGTGGCATCCTGTCGACTGCTATAATGACATTAATTGAGATTCCATCATGGAAAAAGTGGGGTCTTCATGGCGTCTTTGAATGGCATGAAAATCAAGAAATAACTAAGTTTCTAGTTGGTTTACCAGATAATAAACACATTCACTTTGGAGGAATATTTTTTCTTCACTTTCTAAATGGCACTCTGGCAGGAACAGCCTTTCCATTCATTATCTCTCTTTTTCCTTTTTCTGCCATCGTTATACCAATATCACTATTAGGTATAGTTTATGGCTTTATTTTATGGATTCTTACACTTATTCCTATACATAAACCAATAACTGGATTTTCACCCTGGAATCACCCTTTGGGGCATCTACCTGCACTTGCCAGCCTTGGTGGACACATAGCATATGGCTTCGTCCTCGGTCTTTTTAATTCCTTTAGTACGGAAGGATGAATGAAGCATAGACACTTGTAAATATCATTTACTTGGTCTACTAGTCATCATGAATTCTGAGATGTGTTTAATATTTTATCTTCTTATCTCATAATCACAACTAGAAACAGCAGATAACTTTAACAGTCATTATATACTGAATGCTTTTCTAGCAGTATTTTTAGAGTTCGGCATTATTCCAGTTCTTTTTTATATATATTATAATCTTGTTCCGATTCTCCCTAGTCAGAATGTCCACATCAATTACAATGTATAGTTTCTGCTGACAAATTCTTTTTTAACAAAATATTTGGATATAAAGAAAGAAAATCAAATTCAGCAAATTGCTCATTCGCTCCTATCTTTGGCTCAAAGATAAATCCGCTTCTGTTATTATAGGCACTTCAACTTAATTCTGCAAGTTCCGGCCTTTGTTGATGAATCATTTTTGATATTCCCTTCATGTAGTTCTGTGCAAAGGTAGTAGCAGGTTGTGATGAATACCAAATACATCCAAGCACTTTACAATCATTACAACTCTTTGCTATATCCCATTGTGGCACGCTCCAAATTTCGTCTACGCTTTTCTCTAAAAGACTATAAATATTTTGAGTATCATTAAATTTCCAACATGGAACCATGACTGTTCCATTACCATTAACAAATATACTTTTCCATACACCACACTCATTAAACATGCCACGTCCATATTTGATTATTTGCTCAAAATATTGTGATGGAATCAATATTCTAGGAGAATCATGTTTTTTACCATAATCTAGTATACTTTGGCATACTTTGACCATTGTTTGCCGGTCTGGAAGAAGAGAATAATTAACGTCAGATCTATCTTCAACAAATGTAAAAGAGACTGCATGTGATCCAAGTTCTTTAGCCTTATCAAAATAAGATTGGTCGATAAATTCTTCAGTATTGTATTTTGTTATGACGCTATTAAAGTAGTGAGGCACTTTATGTTCGATTAAGAGATTTAAGTTATCCATTACCCTTTGAAAAGTCTGTGACGAAACACCTCGTACTTTACAATATGACTTCTCAAATACTGAATCGATGCTACATGTGATAAACTCAATATATTTCTTTAACTCGTTAAGATCAATCATATGAAGTAGAGAGCAATTAGAAATCAAAGTGATAGGTATATTTAGTTTGTAAAGATAAGTGACAAGTTCCATAAAATCGGGACGGCTAGTGGGCTCCCCTCCTTCAATGATGGACCAGATACAATACTTAGAAACTTTATCAAAAATTGATTTCCATTGCTGTGTAGATAAATCATTTTTCTTGGCAAATTGAATCTGAGAGTTCTTATCAGAGTCACCAAAGGGGCACATTGGACAGTAAAAGTTGCAATAATGAGTCAGACTGAAGACGGCTATTAACGGTCGCCTGCGCCCTATTGCTCTATTACCTGACCATTTTCCTAGAAGTTTGATTGTACGTATAGTATCGACAACCAATATTGTAAATCAGATGACGATAAGTGTATATTAAACATTTTTTGATATTTAAACGAATATGGTTAAATATGATTTTTGCTTGGTAACGGAAAGTCATCGCTAAGTTTACAATAACATAACGTTTTGCTTTGTAGATTAGGAAAGACGTTATACCGCCTTAAATTATTTTTATGTGCTATTTCATAGGACGATTTCTCAATTCGCGTCTGTAGCGGGAATCCC
>DASQYF010000084.1:0-5056 GCA_035639375.1 Nitrososphaeraceae archaeon | reverse complement strand
TCTCTATTTATTAGAATGAATCATATTAGTTGTGACTGAGGTAAATAGGATATCTGCTGTAACATTAATAATCAAAAATATGGAAAGATCATGTAATTTTTACTCGCAAATACCAGGCTTTAAGCTAGTATATGGCGGGTCATCTACTGACTCTTTTACTACATATCAAATTGGCAAATGTATTCCTACAGTATATTTAAACCTTGAACTAAGTGTAGCCCCCACCAATAGTAATCACAATGAGCAGAGCAAAAATAAAACACAATTTGGAAGAATAATTTTCCATACTAAAGATGTAGATAAACTATATTCATATTTGAGAAGTAATAAATGCGTCGCAAATACAATATCGTTTCAAAATGAACCAATGGACGCTCCATGGGGTGAGAGATACTTCCATATATGTGAACCAGATGGATACGAGCTTTCATTTGCAAACCCTATAAAGAAAAGAAAAGAAAAGAAAAACTTTAAAGCTTAGTTTGTCTCTGCTCTATTGCTATTCTTGTTTTCTACTTCTCATTCTTGATACTATTCCCTCGCTTTTCCATGTCTCCTCCTCTTCAATATCTATTGATTTTCGTAAAATTGATAGCTTTTTAGAATTTCATTAGCTCTTGTTTCATCATTGTCGAATGCTTATATGTCATATAGACTTTAACGATGATTGTAATTATGGGTAATAATGAGGAGGAATTACAAAATCGACAAAATAGTATAAATTATAATGTTGAACCCAAAATTTCGCTAAATCCTCCAGGCTTGACAGAAGTCGGACAAACAATAGTTTCGGATAAATTTCCTATTACAATGGATAGTTTCTGGTTTGCTGTTGACTCCAACGTTGTTATAAATCCTTTTGACTTTGTTACAGCGGAGAACTTTCATGATACTAGAACTATCGGAATTGTAAAGGAACTGAGGACAGTTGCTATTGATAATTATTCTTTGTCACTTCAGAACAACTTGAAAGAACAAGAGCTATCTTTGTCAAAAAAAATAGAAACCACTACTAATAGTACCACATCGCTGGATATAGACAGACAACTACAAGCTCATACAACACCCTCATCACATGGAATTACAATAGCTAATGTTGCAGTAATGGGAAATACAGGAGTTAAAATTGAAGGAACTAAAAATAGTATTTCTATAAGCATGCCAATAGGGGCTAGAAGATCTGTAAAATTTGCTACCGCAGAAGAAATAATATTCGCTCTAGGAATTCCTGAGATGGGAAACCCAATACCTGCAGGAGTGATAGAGACATCGAATGGTCTACAAGTTCCAATTACACTCGATATCTCTTATTTGGCAGGACCAGATACTGCTCATGTAAATGCTTCAGGAATTTCTGGTAACCAAAAAACTACATATCTTTTGTTTTTGCTACAATCAGCATACCAAAAACTGAAGGATGAAAATGTGGCATTGATAATTTTTAATACAAAAGAAGGAGAGCTTCTACAAATTGATAAGAAACCAAAAGACGTTAAAGAAAGAGCAGAAAAGCTATTTGATATACTAAACTTAGGCATTGAACCTTTTGACAATGTAACTTATTTTCTTCCTAGAGGCAAAGATGGTAAGCCTAATTCAGCTTACTTGCCTAAGTACTTCAAGACATATTCTTATGAGCTAGAGGATATTTATGATCGTCTGGAACTTTTATTTCCAGATACACACGATCCCAAATACAATATTTCATCTATTATAGATTACATATACGAATCTTGGCCTATAAAAGATAGTTCAGCAAAAAAAATAAAAACATGGACGGATCTTTTTGAATATGAAGAATATCCCCAAAGCATAATTTCGCACAAGTCCTCTTTATTACATTTTCGCGGTTACTTGCAAAGATTCAGAAAGTCTTCTATGTTTATAGATGAAAAGGTAACTAGTCTATATGTCGGAAAAGAAATCAAGCGAATTAAATCTGGTGATGTCTTTGTTATAGATGTAGGAATGATATCTTCCCTTGAAGAACAATCATTTATTGTGGGAGACGTTATGAAAAGTATTGATGAAATGTATTCTGCAAGATACTATTCGAGCGATAAGGATGACAATCATGATAATAGTAACGAAAAGAAAAACAATAATAGCAGTGAAAAACCCCAGTATATTCTAATCTTTGTAGATGAAATCAATAGATTCATACCTAAAGCACAGCCTTTAGGAAGAATGAATGCAGTATCAGAACAGATAATGAAGACTTTGATAGCAGGAAGATCAAGAGGAACTATTTTGTTTTCTGCGCAACAATTCAAAAGTGCAACAGACTATAGATTACAAGAAAACACTGGCTTGCATATAATAGCTAAACTTGGAGTATCAGAATTAACAACAGAACCCTATTCTATACTGGATGAAAGTACAAAAAAGAATATTGTTAGACTAAACAAAGGTGAATTAGTTATGACTCATTCGGCGTTCAGGCATCCAATTAAAATTGCTTTCCCAAGAGTTGCCTTTAACAGGCAATGAATAGAATGAATTGAATGTGTGTATACTAATACTATTGTCTAGGAAAGTGAGTGGCTATAAGCTAATATATTATCTATAAATATCAATTAATATAGATAACCCCAGCAAGTATATACTTATTCACCTCATAGTACTAGCAGCAGAATAAAAAAATAATATAATGGACGAGAAGGAACAATATTATGACGACTGACTACAATAACGAACAACAAAATGTTTACGATATCTTGAACGACTACCAGACTCTCGGAAGGATAGCAGTCGCATACATCGAGCAAGTATTGAGGTACAAGTAAGATAGAGAGACCATTACTTCCATTTAATCAGTAGTACATAGTCTGTTACTAATATGGCGTTATGTATACGATTAGCTCTACTAATTAATGAATATGGAATTCTTTTTTAAAGTGTAAGGAAACAGCAAACTATTGCATTGTATAGGGATATAGGTAATGAAATTGAGTATTAAATAGTGCTAATGAATATAACAGCTTAACGTAAACTCTCTATTATCTTAATGCTAGTAATAGAATCTTCTTTCCTTTTCATTCACTCTCCCCAAATCGTCTTCTGAGAATAAGGCTCTCTCCTAAGACCCATCGCAAAGTCTCTATCTCTGTCCATAAATTTTCGGTGTCGACCATACTCTGGTTTTTGTGTATCTTGTGTTTCTCCTCAAGTATTCTATTATGCAGCAAATTTTCAAGTGTTTCTAGCGGCGGAGTAGTTAGTGATGCTAATCTTTCTTTTTCGTTTGTTGATTTATTAGCATTCATTTTATTTACAGATATAGTCCTACAAAATTATGTGGAAGATAAGAATTAAAGCACTGAGAAGGAAGGGAGTGAAAGAGGGGATAGCATGAAGCACAATCAGATACATTTTAGAGCAGAATTTACTATAGAAGAAGGTAAAATAGAAGAATATAAGAAACTGGTACAGGATATGAGCAGACTGGTGGAAGCTAACGAGCCAGATACACTAAACTACCAGTTTTATCTTAACAGAAATAAGACAAAGTGTATTGTACATGAATCATATGCAAATTCAGAGGCTGTACTTGCTCACAGTAGCGGCGTTGCATCACAAACAATACTTCCAAAGATTTTCAATGTCGCTAGCATAAGTAGATTTGATGTTTACGGGAACCCTAGCGAGGAATTACAAAAGACGCTAGAAAGTTTTAGTCCACAGACTTTCAATCTATTTGCTGGGTTCAGTCGTTAATAGTTCTGCATTATCTTTTAGATCTGGCTATTTTTAGGAACCAGAATCATCTATGTATATTATACCAAAGGTGTAAACTTATAAAATTACCATTTTGTAAATCACTTGGGATTCTAGTCCACGATAATGATGATGATGATGGTGTAAGAGAACCCTACTTATAATATTATAGAGCATCTGTTAAATTATACGAGAGTGGTAATTCTTATTACTGCTTACACTCTCTCTTGCTCTTGCTAGTAATACGATCGCTCACGATCAAGTTGTCGTCTGATGCTAAGACTCTGCAATAGAACCCAAGGCAATGTTTGTATCTCTTCATAGATTCAAGCTTATAATTTAATGATCATTCAGTAACTATGTCAATCAATCTTTTTATATATTAATAGAAGCAAGTGAACGTCTAACAATAATAATGAAACAACAAAAATCAATGTTGACATTGATTGCAGTATTGCAGCAGTAGTAGTAACCATTACTTTGGTTATGACAACAGTAGCGACATTAATTGTACCAGCAGCACACGCTAGCGGTAGTGGTGGACACTATCATCTCTTCAATAGCGGAAAAAGCTCGCTCGGCTCATCTGGAAACTATAATCTCTTTATCAATGGCGGACAAGTCTCGCTCATATCAACCAATAATAACCATAAAAATTCTAAAACAACGACTCTAATCTATACAGCTGTATTATGAGTATAAGTCTCACAATTCTCTTTTTATCTAATTTTTAATAATATCTTCTAAAAAGTAGCAGATCATATAAAATTAGATTTGATTGTCATCATAATCAACAATCAATTAAGAGTCTATCTACTAATAGGCACAATATATAACTAAAAGTTAAAGGCATGATTTATGTTTTACAAACGCTGCGTTTGATTTTTGCAGATATCATATCTACTATATGTTCAGTTCTTGCAAACAGATAATCCACACATTTGCCTGTATTATTTATCGAAGAAACAAAGATGATCAATTCTATTCCATAAAAGTGTAAGATTATAGATTTATTATGGTGTTAAATTATATTTTTTGCATATAGATATTCTATGTCATTTAAGAAAGAACGACGAATTCTAGTTGTAGATGATGATCCTGATGTTAATCTGACCATGAAGGTTGCACTAAAAGATGAAGGATTTGAAGTTGATACATTTGATAGTCCTCAACTAGCATTATCTAGTTTTAAACCCAATTTCTATGACCTTATACTATTGGATATTAAAATGCCAAAAATAGATGGTTTTGAACTATATAGAGAAATAAAGAAGAGAGACGACAAGGTCAAGGTTTGTTTTTTAACAGCTAGCGTCTACACAGAGTATGAAGAGTTTTT
>DASQYF010000083.1:0-21347 GCA_035639375.1 Nitrososphaeraceae archaeon | reverse complement strand
TAAAACAATTCCTAAGGCAGCCGTGGTTTTACCTTTTCCTCGCCCTGTATAAACAATAACCAGCCCTCTTTCCGAATACATATTGTTGATATCGTTTCATGATAGTTTTTGGATGTGATATAAAGGTAGTAGTAGTATTAGTAGTTTAAAATATCTGTCTAAGCTAATTGTTCAGAGACTCTGCACTAATAGTAAAGGTTATCACAAAAATAGAAAAAAGCTAAATCTTATCAATTACATTTAAGTGAATTTACCATTTTATGAGCAATATATAACGAAAGGTATTCAAGTATTTTGTTAGATGAAACTTCCTTTCATTGGTGATAATTGTCATAAGAGTGACAATGTCGCCTAGATTGATAACTATTACATATGTTTATTATATAAATAGGATAATCGCAACTTCACTCCCAGATTATGTGATCCAAACTAATGGTAATTGATAGCAAATTTACAAAATAAGCGAAATGAAACAGCATAATAATAGCAGCGAAATTTATCAAAAAAACTTAGTTCTGTATATGTCAAATATTATCAAGATAAGACAATAATTATTAGTATCATCAATGAAATGTTTATAATATTTTAATGGTAGTAACCAAAAATGATGCTATTCTATGAACAGCACAATGTTTACTCCATGTTATCCAGTGGTATGTACTGTAGCAGCTACTATTTTCTTACAGCAAAATAGGGTCAATAATATATATTAATTATAGAAATTATAACCTATAATCCATAACGTCTAGTGAGATCGTAAGATACTAAACACTTGGAGAATTAAAATTTTTTATTCTCACTGACAGAATCTTTTTATGATTTTTGTAAGTTGTTTATCTTTGTCTATCTCTATTAATCTGATTCTTTTTTGAATATTCTTTTAAGACGTCTGAAGGAGTCATTCCAAGTTCAAGTGACGCTTGAATTACAAAATGCCATATATCAATTAGCTCTTCTTTTGCCATGTCTTCATTAAACGGAACAGCTTTTTTCCACCATTTCCAATTTGTGAGCCTTTGAAGTTCTATTGCCTCGTGGATGATAGCAGTGCTAAGGAAAGATATGCGTTGTTCTTTCTCTGCTGGATATCTGGGGGATTTAATAAATTCGGCTAATGTTCTTTGCATTTCGAAAATCATTTCCAAGTTGTCCATTCTAAATTCTACCTTGATAATTTTTATTTCTCTAGCTGTTTTAAGAATTTAGCGTCTGAAAGCAAGGTCAATATTCTTCTGTAAGATGAATATAATTGAATTTCCTTACCATGGAAAGTCTTACTCTTTTGCAAGATTATACTGGCTAATTTAGGATAGAAGTATGAATTCTTTTCTCAAAAGATTCACTGGCATTCTTAATTGAACAATTCGGTAGGATTATTACAATAAAAATTAAAATATATATGATTCCGAGCTTTACTTCGCAGTATAAAAGATTTAATATGCGATTCAAATAAAGAAAGCATCATTATTCCTGTTGTGTGTGTGGTTGATTAATTTGATCCATAAATCCTCTTGACATTATCCTAAAGTCTGCGTGGTCTCTACGTATAGGATGCATGAGACTCGCTCTAATTATCGACTTTTCTGGGTTAACAATTTCAAGTCTCAATCTCATGTGAGAATAAATTGAGACCGATGTTGCCATAAATTCGCGCTGTTGATATGAATTAGTTGTTGCATTAATTGCTTTAGTTGAATTATTGTAATGTTGAGGACTTATTGTTCTACTAATAGGAACATTACGGATCATATTAGTTATTATAATTGCACAATCAAAATTAATAGCAGCAAAAGCTAATTCATGGAGATGCTTCATTAACGAGAGGTGCCTTGCAGCGCCTGTATATTCATATGAAAATAGTGATGTTGCACTGTCTATTATTATTAGCAGTGGATTAATATCGAGAATTTTCCTAATTGATTTTATCTGTTCAGTAGTAGAAAATGCTCTGATTAATAAAACTTTATCTAGAATGTTGCTATTTCTTTCTTGTCTCGCCATTTCGGAAACTCTCTCAGGTCTGAATGTGCCTGCGGTATCGATAAATACTATTATCTCGTTCTGTTTTAGATATTTAGCACAGTTAACACAAAGTGAAAAACACAATTGAGACTTCCCAGCGCCACTCTGTCCATAAATATCTGTAACTAATCCAGTACGGATACCTCCTCCTAAGAGACGATCCAGTGATAATGAGCCTGTTGGTATAATTGTAGGCAATACTTTATTTGATGTAGTATCTATAATAAATCCAGTTGGATATTCGAGGAACCTTTTTATTCTAGCCATGATGTTTTGAATTGCAAAGTGATTAATTGAATTGTCATCTTCATCGCCATCTCAGCAACAACCAAAGAGGCCTCTGTCTACTTTACAGCGTTTTATAAATAGGAAGGTTGCCGTGAGATTGAAGAGCGAAATAGAATACCGGGGTAGAATGAACAATGTCGATTCCTATATGAATCTAATACTTATGGATGCGGAGGAATATAATGGTCCAGATGTTATTGCAAATTACGGTAAAGTCGTAATTAGAGGTAATAATGTGTTGTTTATAAAGCTAGAGAAAGAGTTCTAATATATATGATAAGTTCTTCATACCACTGGCTTCTGAGAACAAAGTAAGAGAAATGGTCAGAAAATATCTATTCACGTCGGAAAGCGTTACGGAAGGTCATCCAGACAAGGTCTGTGACCAGATTTCTGATTCGATTCTGGATAAATTTTTGGAACAGGATCCTGACTCTCGTGTCGCAATAGAGTCGATGACAACTACGGGTATTGTATTTATTGCTGGTGAAACCTCCTCCAAAGCTCATGTGGATGTACAAGATATTGTGCGTGATACCATTCGCGAAATAGGTTATACCAAGCCAGAATATGGATTCGCCTACAATAGCTGTTCGGTACTTGTCTCACTACATGAACAGAGTCCAGATATTTCAATGGGAGTAACTGCAGGAAACAACAAAGAACAAGGAGCAGGAGACCAGGGACTAATGTTCGGCTATGCAACAAATGAGACTCCTGAATTAATGCCGCTGCCAATAACCCTAGCTCATAAACTAACTATGAAATTATCGCAAGTGAGAAAGAATAAAGATTTGAGTTGGGTGTGGCCAGATGGAAAATCTCAAGTTTCTGTTGTCTACGAAGATTCTAAACCAAAAAAAATTGATACCGTCGTAATTTCTACACAGCATTCACCTGATATAAGCTTGAGTCAATTAAGAGAAGAGATTATAGACAAAGTTATAAGACCAGTTTCCGGCAATTGGATTGATAGTAAAACCAAATTCCTTGTTAATCCCACAGGAAGGTTTGTAATTGGCGGTCCACCAGGTGATACAGGATTGACTGGTAGAAAAATTATTGCTGACACCTATGGAGGCATAGGGAGACATGGCGGGGGTGCTTTTTCTGGTAAGGATCCGTCCAAGGTGGACAGGTCTGCATGCTATATGGCAAGATATATAGCCAAGAATATTGTTGCAGCAGGATTAGCGGACAAGTGTGAAGTGCAAATCGCGTACGCGATAGGCGTGGCTAAACCAGTTTCAGTAATGGTAGATACATTTGGCACGGGAAAAATACCCGAGGATGTGATCGAAGCCAAGGTATCAAATACCTTTGACATGAGACCTGCAGGAATTATCAATATGCTTGATCTGAAAAGGCCAATATACAGAAAGACTGCGGCATATGGACATTTTGGTAGAAACGAACCCTGCTTTACATGGGAAAAAATAGACAAGGTACTGACATTACTCAAATAGCTGGTGAAGTGATTACTTCTTCCAATGCTTCTTCTAAAACTTTCACCGTCCCGAATCTCCTATTAAAAAATTTTACAATATTAAAAACATCTCTTTTTATTAGCTCATTAGCATTCGGATGCTTTCTTGTGACTGCCTGAGGCCAATCAATTATCCATATCTTGCTATCATTGTCTAATATAGTATTATATTCGCTAATATCGCAATTAATGATACCGTTATTGTAGCAAATTCGGATATTATTTAAAATGTTCCTTAAAGTGGTCGCTGGCCTCCTCAGCTTTTTGATATCTGCTAGCATTGATCCAGATATATTATTCATTACAATAGAGTGCAATGCACGATAATATGCAGTTGGAATTCTTATTCCTGTGCCTCGAAGTGCTTCTAGAGTGTCATATTCTTTTTTTGCTGCCTCTATATTCACCATTAGCCAATTATGAATACTTTTATTATCTCCATACATTCTTCTTCGTCTTACATCTCTGAAACTAATCCTGCCGATTCTAAAGAATTTAACTGCACGCTCCTCGCCTGATGGAGTAACTGCTTTGATCACATCTGATTCTTTGCCAATGCCTATTGGTCTTCCCATACCTACCACTATGTCTTTATCAGCAAGAATCTTTAGTGCAATTGCATCAAGACCTGCCATAAGAAGAGTATAGCCACCTTGGTCTTTTCCTAATAATTTCATTTCATGCAGCCGGCTGATTCGATAATCGATAGAGTTTCGATGTTGTTTTGAATAGCTAACTATCTGTTCCTTTGTTAAAAATTCATGATGTTTCATGCCAGATGCAAAAACTTTAAGCAAATTGAGATCTTCTGGTTCTAACATTCTGACGACACCGGATGCAATTTCTATAGAAGACATGAAAGGTAATCCTAACTATATTTCTCTTAATTAAATGGTTTTGAAATCACCATATCAATATCTCTAAAATACATATAATAGAGGAATAGATAAGTAAGGTGCCATTGAGAGGAAAGATAGCCGTAGTTATGCGATCTACTAGAGCCATTGGTTTTGCTATCTCAACCGAATTTGCGAGACTAATGAAGTAACAGTGATTGTCTGTTTCAGGAATATTCAATAAGCAGAGAGAGCAGCGCAATAAATTAACAGTAAAGCTTTTGCTACAGAAATTGATATAACTAATAACTCTAGCGTGAACAGCTTTTTGCAACGGGAGCTCTCAAATCACGGGAGAAACTATATCCTCATAAATATTCAGGATATCCATTTGATAGCGAAATTTGGTATAAAAAATTTTATAAAATTACGGATGAAGAACTAGATAAAATTATAAAAGTCGATTTAAAAGGATCTATATGAATATCTAGGCCAGTTATCAACCATATGCTGAAAGCGGAAATAGGCGGAGTAATAATTAATATATCTTCAAGCACTGCGACAGTGAGGCATGTTCAAGGAGTGCTTACACTCTAGCTAAAGCCGCAGCTATAGCATTTACGAAACAGATTGCAATGGAGTATGGACGCAATGATATTCGAGCTTATACCATAGCGCTTGGAAACATTGCAACAAAGGCAACATTCAATTCAATGAGTCAAGAAGATAGAAAAATGGCAAGTGAAGAAGCATCAATGAAAATATGGGGAAAATCAGAAGAGATCGCAAAGCTAGCTTTCTGTATAGCAAACTCTATTTCTTATTTACAACAGGTAATACTATTGTAATAGACGGTAGCACTGTATTATTATAGCGGGGACTATATTTTGGTATACATTGAAAAAAATGAAAATGAAGAAGAAGAAGGATTAAATTTAGCCAAACAAGAGCAGGAGCTGCCTCTTGAAATTGAAGAAAAGCAAAAACAAGGCAAGCTGAGGACGGGCTATACGACTGGAACTTCGGCAGCCGCAGCTACAAAGGCAGCGCTTTTAGCTTTAATATCTGGCAGAACTGTAGATAGTGTAGTAGTTTCATTACCTAAGGAAAAAAAAGCAACAATTAAAATCATATGGACAAGAATTGAAGGAAAAGATTCAGCTACGTCTGCTGTTATAAAATATGCAGGAGATGATCCAGACGTAACAGACGGAGCTGAAATCTGTTCTACTGTATCCTTTGGCGATCAGTTAGGAGAAATAATCGTCGATGGAGGTAAAGGTGTTGGCAGGGTAACAAAGCCAGGATTGGGGCTTCAGATTGGAAAGGCTGCCATTAATCCGACGCCTCTGAAAATGATAGAACAAGCTGTCCGAGAGGTGGCTTCAGCGTCTTGTTTGAAACAACATGGTATTAATGTAATCATTTCAGTTCCTAAAGGCGATGAAATCGCTAAAAGAACTGATAATCCCAGATTGGGCATATTAGGAGGAATATCGATACTTGGTACTACCGGAATTGTTTTACCGTATTCTACCGCATCCTTTGCTGCCTCTATTCGTCAGAGTTTGGATGTATCTGTTGCATTGGGTACTTATACTGTGGTCCTAACTACAGGAGGTCGCAGTGAAGATTTCGCTAAAGCACTATTTGGAAAATCACTACCAGATCACTCCTTTGTACAGATAGGTGATTTTGCTGGCTATGCTATAAAACAATGTTCAAATAAAAAAATTCATAAGGCTATCATAGCAGGATTCATTGGAAAATTAACTAAGATGGCAATAGGGGCTAAACAAACTCATGTAAGGGGCTCACACGTAAATATGGAGTTCATGGCAAAGCTCGCCGCAGAATGTAATCCTCCAGAGCCAGTTGTCGAAGAGATAAGGGCGGCTAATACCGCAAGACATGTTTCTGAGATAATAAATAAGAACAATGTTACTGGATTTTTTGATTTAATATGTAAAAGAGTATATCAGCAGATGTATGAACACTCTGGAAGGGAATTAGATGTAAAAGTGATTATGTTTGAATTTGATGGTCATGTATGTGGTCAGTATCCATAAAATAGATCAGAATCCAGGCGTCATCTACATGCCTAATGTTGTAAACTAATGTACCTGCTGTAGGGTCTTTGACGCACATATATATATTGATTAGGAGAGTTTCATATAGCTATACCAATATAAAATCATTGATTATTTGAGAAGATGTAATAAGTACTTATTTTATTATAGTATACGACAAATCAGGATCCTATTCTCAATTCTATTATACTACCTTCATAATTTTTGACCATGCTGGTGTACGGATATTTATGTAAATCAAAATTGAATACATCTCCCTTGAAGGTCTTGATAATCCTTGTATTCTCATATTTATCGCGTAGTTCTCCGCCTGAACCAATATTTGATTTAAAATGCGGATCAGCTATTAAAATAATTTTTTTTGTCTGTACAGGTAAATAAAGCAGATCTCGATAGTCTGAAAATACGTGCTGTTTATTAAATACATAATTAAATATCCATGAATATACCGGGCTTGAAATCAATGTTATATCAGAATCATTTTTGATATTGTTATCATTATTTTCCTGAAGGTATTTGAGGGTAAATGCAGCTGCCTGAAACTGGCTGGAGATATTAGTCGTTATTAACATAATATTATTTATCAATCCAAAAATTAATATTCCTGAGGTGACAGCGAACAACACTATTCTTCTAAATTTTGGATTGGCTATGTTTTCTAACAGGCGTATAATAAATACAGCTATAGCTATACAGCATGCTGGTAGTATTGGTATCCAATAGAAGTATTGTGAAAAGCCAATAACTGATATGAATATAACGAATGGGATTATCCACAGCAAAAGAAAGTAATTCTTCTGTATTGCTGCAAACACAATTCCCGCAGAACTTAGTGTCAGCAATACCGGATCAATACTAAAAAAAGAGGTGACTATAGAACCGAATCCACCACTATCGTGCCGTTGCGTCTGCCATATAATATCCTTCAACCACAGATCGAATTGACCAAAATAGGCTGCATGAGCAGGCCATATTAATGGAATCAAGATGACAGGTACGAACCATAGACCAATCATGTTCAAATTCTTATTACTATTCTTAAAAATTAGAACGGCTACTAATGGAAGGATTGCAACTATTGGAGTCTTTGTAAATATAGCTAATCCTAAAGAAATTCCTGATATCAAAATAGGAAGGAATTTTCGTTTAGAATCTCTAAGGTAGATCGAAAAAAATATTGAAGATAAAAGAAATGGTAAAAGGATGGAATCTAACAATATTCGTCTAGTGAGCCATGTCATCGGCATCACGGCGAATAGAAGCGAGGCAAATAGGGCAACCCTCCAGTTGTAATAGCGTTCTGATATTTTGTAGATAATTAGAGTATCAATAATGGCAAGAATTCCTATGATTATTCTTGGAACAATGTACAACATTTCAATCGAATGGATATTTCCTGAATCAGGATTCATTGAATTAGGATAACCAATTATTCCTAAGGTAGCTGCCAAAAAAACCTGTCCAAAGAAAGGATGATCGTAAAAGTATGATTCCTGTGGTCCAAGACCTTCCAATACATGCATCGTTCTTCGCATGTATATCCCTTCATCATAGAAAATATCAGGAAATCCTATAGGATTCCAAATATGTGTAAAAGTGGTAAGTACCAGAGGTATTGATATTAATAATAGTCTGTTTGAAAGCCGGAGGGTTTTAATTTAAACAAATAAACTCCCAGACAATATAATTCAACCGCTGATTCTTAACCAATATTATACAACAATGCAAAAGATTATTTTGCTAATCGAATTGCAGCCAGTATATAGTCCTTGATGATTGAAAAGATAGCAGTTGTAGCAATTACAAAGCATGGAATTGTGATAGCCCGTAAAATAAAGGATAACCTACGACATGCAGAGATTTATGCTCCAATAAAACATAATGACTCAGGCCCTGATATAAATTGGTTTGATACGCAAACGACGGAAATGGTTGCTAGTCTCTTTAAAACATATGACGCATTAATATGTATATTTTCCCTTGGTGCAGTTATACGGATAATCGCACCTGTTCTTGTAGATAAGAAGACTGATCCTGCGGTTATTGTAATCGATGATAAAGCAAATTTCACTATCAGTGCATTGTCAGGGCATCTTGGAGGAGCCAATGAACTAACACGATCGATTGCTTCATACCTTAATTCAAAGCCAGTAATCACGACTGCTGCAGATGTTAATGAAACTATTCCAGTAGATTTAGTCGGAAGAGATTTTGGCTGGAAAATAGAAAATTATCAGAATGTTACAAAGGTCAGTGCCTTTATGGTTAATGAAGAGAAAATAGGTCTTTATCAGAACGCAGGTGAAAAAAACTGGTGGCATGCAATATCATTTCCACAAAACGTAACCGTGACCAAAGATCTTTACGAATTGAAAGAGCCACATTTGAAGGGAGCATTAATTATCTCAGATAAAATAATTGATGATCCGGTCATCTTAGAAAAGTCAGTAATATATAGACCTAGAAGTCTGGTCGTGGGGATAGGGCTTCACCGAGACACAACCAGAGATATTATCGAAGCTGGAGTTCTAAACGTATTGAAAGATAAGGGATTATGTTTTAAGAGCATTCGCAATATATCATCCATTAATAAAGAAGGACAGATAAAGGGATTACAAGAATTTTCTGAAAAGTATGGAATTCCTCTTGAAATTTATGATAAAGGTAAACTACGTCAAGTGTCAGTCCCAAATCCATCCAAAATGGTTGAAAAATTTGAAGGCACTCCTAGCGTTTCAGAAGCTTCATCAATTTTGAGTTCAAAAGGTGAGTTAATAGTTCCGAAACAAAAATTTCCACCTGATCTCACAGTAGCTGTATCCAGGGTGAACTTTGATTAATTGAAAAAAGCACTGCTCATAATTGACAGAGGAAGCAGAGAAGCAGATGTGAGAGATGAGCTTCAGGATATATGCTCAATTGCTAAACGTAAAGGAAAATACCATTATGCGGATTATTGCTTTTTGGAAGTTCTGCCACCCTTTATAGAAGAGGGAATTAAAAAATGTGTTGAAAATGGCGCTGAATTCATCACAATCATGCCCTATTTTCTCTACCCGGGTATGAAGCTAAAAGATTCAGTTAAGAAAAGTGCCAAAATAGGGAGAATAAGAAATCTGAAATTGGTGATAGCCAAGCCACTAAGTTACCATTCTATGCTGACTGAAGTGGTAATTGACAGAATAAACCAATTAAAAAATGAACAAAAGATTCGGTATCCCAACTCTGAATGTGATGTTCTTGTTATAGGCCATGGAAGCAGTGACAAAAATGCGAGGGATGCTCTGCTTTATACGGTAAATAGCCTAAAACCATTTTATCGCAGAGTAGCCTTTTGTTTTCTTGAATTAGACGCTCCTAATATAGACGAAGGTATAAGAAATGTACTGCAGTACAATCCAAAAATTATTTTGTTGCTGCCATACTTCTTACATAAAGGTGCTCACATTAAGCGCGACGTTATTAATGACGTCAGTTCCGCATTAAAAAAATATTGCTTCAAAAATGTGTTTATGGCAAAGCATTTGGGAGTAGATGAAAAATTGGTCGACCTAGTACTCGAGCGCAGCCGAGAGGTAGAACAAAAAATTGTGTTCTAAAGATAATGCCAGACCTGCGTTAGGAAGAGAAATGTCAGAAAAAGCGTTTGATATTGAAAAATTAAGCTTTGAGATAATTGATGCTGAAGTTGGTTCTCACAGTTATAATGATTTAGAATGGGCTATCGTACGGCGAGTGATTCATGCTACTGCAGATTTCGACTTCGCGCGGACAGGAAAAATAATATTTAACAACAATCCTATTGATTCTGCATTCAATGCTATTAAAAACAAATGTAACATTGTCAGTGACGTAGATATGGTGTTAACTGCACTGAACAAAAAATCTATTGCTGACTTAGGACTGAAGACTGCATGTTATATTTCTGATAAAATGTTAATTGATCAGGCTCGCAAACTTAATAAGACAAGATCAGAAATGGCAATGAGGTACGCTGCAGAGCAAATTAATGGTGGAATAGTGATAATTGGTAACGCTCCGACTGCCTTATATGAAGTAATAAAGATGGTTAGAGAGACTGCGACAAAACCTGCACTTATTGTTGGGATTCCAGTAGGTTTTGTTTCAGCTTCGGAATCCAAAGAAGAACTTATGAAGATCAATACTCCTCATATTTCCAATCTGGGTAGAAAGGGAGGTAGCGCTGCTGCCTCCTCAATAGTTAATGCAATAATGTTGCTTTATAAAAGCAATCTATAGACTACTTTAGTTACAATATTCGCAAGACTATGAACAGGCTATCATCCAGTAATTTCTTTGTAATATTGAATAATATCACGGTGAGCGAGAAATTTAACAAGAACAACTAAATGATAAATATCCAAAGTTTAAGTTGACAAGACGCTATCAATATGTAATAATGTAATTATAAGCTACGGTCATGCCCAGCAAAGATCCATACTGTTAGAATGTTAACGATTAGCAGAGAAAGATATCAAAGTATCGAAGCAAGAGTGGCTTTGTGGTGGCCATAGAAGATTTCAACGACAATATGAAAATTCATATTGGATTAAGGAAACCTAAAAAGATAAAGGACTATCTCATAAGACATAGAAGATAGAGGAAAAACAAACATGTATGATTATTACTAAGTAACTGTTATATGTATATATATATTCGATCTACCGAAATTTATGGTAGAATATCTGATACAGTTGAACCTTAAATGGAGACTTACCATCTTCTAATTTCACCAAAACATTGGTAATATTCTATTACAGAATCATATTTGATACAAGGAAATCAGCAATTCTTATCTATTGCCTTTGTCAATTAACTGCGTGCCGATAATTACTGTGGCAATGTATAGTGGTAGAACCCAAAGAGAAAAAGACCGATTAGCAGAGGCAATTACAGAGAATGTAATGAAAATACTCAACGTAGAGAAAAAAGAAGTCATAATAGTGTTTCAAGAATCAACACATGGAAACTGGTATTCATCAGGTATCCGTATCTGATGATAATTCTTCATTATATTTGAACATCTATAATAAAAACATAACAAGCAAATTCTGGTACTACTACCAAAATACGTTTAAGCCCTATTGATGTTTAATAACATAATAATACAAAGAAACTGAGTCATATTGAAAGAAATTAATACCGAACTTGAAATAATGGCATCTTCAGAAGATGTTTGGCAGGTACTTACAGATTTCCCAAACTTCGGCAAATGGAACCCTGTTATTATTCAAATAGATGGAGAAGCGAAGGTTAAAACAAAATTGGAGATTCACCTTCGGACCAGAAGCGGTAAAAGTAGAATTTATAGGCCTATTATAACAAAGATCGAACCAAATTATGAATTACGTTGGTTTGGAAAATCGCATTTCCCAGGGATATTCAATGGCGAACGTATATTCACTATAGATTCGCTCGGGGAAAAACATGTGCGTTTTTTTCATAGAGAAATCTTTACTGGAATAGGAGCCTATCTTGCAGGTGACCGACTGGATAGAGATGTACGGCAGACTCTTAATCAAATGAATGTCGCTTTAAAAAGGCATGTAGAACAGCTTTCTCAAAGATAACCTATTTACTCTTAAAAATATGTTGCCAAATTACAACGTTAATACCCTTCTTTTCTATTCATTAAATTGGTTTTTCTGATTTTACAATCCACTTTCCTGACTTTGATTTCAATACTATATTGCCAATAAGGTTCCCTCCGCTGTATACCTTCGCAATCTCATCACTGCCACCGAGGAGCAATGACATAAAATTGCCTTTTTTATGGTAACCTGCCTCTATAACTTTCATATTTAATTTGCTGCTTGCTTTAATGATGACAGAGCGAGCTGCTGACCAATCACCCTTCCAATATATAAATTCGAACTTTCCAAATTTTAAAGTAGATAAAGAATAATCCTCTAACCTAGCCTCTAATTTTTTATTTTTCATCTTAGCATATGAATTCATCCACTCTATAGCTTTTGCCGACTTTCCTTGTTCTAATGCGAAATTATTTGCACTTGGCAATTTGTATATTAAATTATAATTTCGTTTTGAATATTAAAACATGACATTTTTAGAGTCATATTATAATGTGATCATTTCTATATTATCAATTCATAAGGGATATAATTGAACAGAATAGTATATTGTCATATATATGGTGATTCATAATGGATATAAAATGTAGTTATTACAAAATCCATATTTTGTATACTAGATGTAGATATTTTATTACTTTATAACATAACTGAATTTACGCTTACCAAAATTCGAATTTAATATTTGTCTCATAATTAAAAAGAGGTTATTATTGCTACAGGCTTGATATCTATTGTAGTGCCGGTATCGAACGGTATGATATTGTAATTTTCAAAACAGTTCAAATAGGGATTGATATATTTGAAAGTGATGGAAAGCAAAAGCGAAAACGTAATCCCTGTAACAACCAAGTCATGGGATACTGTTGTTACAAATTCAAATTTGCCAGTATTGGTAGATTTTTGGGCTGAATGGTGCGGTCCGTGTAGGATGGTCGGGCCAGCTGTAGAGGAGCTATCTAAAACAATGAATGATAAGATAAAAGTAGCAAAGCTAAATGTCGATGAAAATCAAGAAATAGCAATGAAGTATAGCATTCAATCAATACCTTCATTGTTATTGTTCAAAGCGGGGAAGGAAATTGCAAGAACAATAGGTGCTGCTCCCAAAGAATCATACCAGAAATTTGTGGAGCAGTCACTTTCAAAAGCTTAAATGGCTTATCTAGGAATACATCCTTTTATTTTTAATCTCTACAAAAGCATTAATATCGATTCTTGCTACGCATAGCAAGCATTGGGAAAAAAGGAACTTGCTAATCTCTTTTCATCTAATCCTGACAAATATTATAGAGTTTCATTATTCGATAGAAAAGGCTTCATTAGGCAGAAATGTAATATATGCAGCAATTTCTTCTGGGCAATGGTTCAAAGGACATTTTGTCCTGCCCATGAAAACTATAGTTTTATCGGCAAACCTCCTACAAGAAAGCGATTAGATTATGTTAACGCTTGGAAAGAAGTCAAAGAATATTTCAGTTCAAACGGTCATTCAATAATCAGACGCTATCCTGTAGTCTGTAGATGGAGAGATGATCTGTATTTTACAATAGCATCAATTGTAGATTTTCAAAGAGTTATAGGAAGCAAAGTAGTTTTTGAATTGCCTTCAAATCCACTCGTTGTCCCGCAGATGTGCTTACGTTTTAACGACATTGAAAATGTAGGTTTGAGCGGAAGGCACTACACAGGCTTTTGTATGATCGGACAGACTTGTAATGCAGATGCAACGGGCGGTTATTGGAAAGACAAATGTATTGATTTGGATTATGGCATGCTTACAAATGGCCTTGGAATATCTCCAGAAGAAATTACATTTGTTGAAGATGTCTGGATGGGTGCTGGGGCATTTGGATATTCATTGGAATATTATGTAAGTGGCCTAGAATTAGGGAATGCTGTTTTTACTGAATTTGAAGGAAATGAGAATAGTTATCATGTGATGTCAAACAAGATTATCGACATGGGAGCAGGACTCGAGCGCTTTTCATGGATTACAATGGGAACACCGACAAGTTATGATTGCTCTTTTGGTCCCGTCGTACAACAATTACTTGGAACCGCAGGTACTTGTGAAGATTCAGCCCTTTTATCCAAATACTTTGAGGCAGCTTCTAGTAAAGTTGATGATACTAATAGAGATATTAAAGAATTGAAATCATTCATTGCAAAGGAATTAAAAATCTCTAAGGAGCAGCTTGTAAAAATGATTACTCCCTACGAAGCAATTTATACTATTGCGGATCATACTCGTACATTATTATTTGCAATTTCAGACGGAGCTCTTCCGTCAAACGTGGGCGGAGGATATAATCTTAGAGTTATTCTAAGAAGAGCACTTTCAATAATAGATAGACTCGGTTGGAATATAAAACTTGAAGATGTTGCTGATATTCATATCGATTATCTTAAACAGATGTATCCTGAACTTGAAGATTATAGAGAAGACGTTCGAACAATTCTTCAGATTGAATCTAGTAGATACATAGGCTCTAGAGAAAGAATGGACTCAATCGCTGCTTCTATAAAGAAAAATAAAAAGAAAATAAGAGTTGACGATCTGATTAGAATGTATGAATCTGATGGTATCACCCCAGACTTTTTAATGGAATCAGGAGCAATAGAAAGCATTCCTTCTACTTTTTATACCAAGCTCGCCGAACTTCACACAAGCCAAGCATCAACACAGGCTCAACAACCGATATATGGCCTAGAAAATCTTGCGCCAACGAGACTATTATATTATGAAGATGAAACTATCCGTAAGTTCACCGCCAAGGTACTCAAAATAATAGATAATAAATATATTATTTTAGATCAAACTGCCTTTTATCCTCGTGGCGGCGGCCAAGAACCAGATCATGGGGAGATTGATGACACAAAAGTTATAGAAGTAATAAAACAGTCCGGTATTATAATTCATAAGTTAAAAGATGCAATGGAAAGAGATTTTGTTGAAGGCAAAACTGTAAACGCTACTATAAATAGTCGAAGAAGGGATCTAATTACCAAACATCACACCGCAACACATATACTTAATACTTCAGCCAGAGTTAACCTCGGAGCATGGGTTTGGCAAAATTCTGCCTTTAAGGAAGAAGAATATGCCAGACTTGATATCACTCATCATTCCGCTCTTAATAGAGAAGAAGTTGAAAGAATTGAACAGACTGCAAATAATGTGATCAGACAAAATTTGCCGGTTAGAATCAAGATATATGACCGCGGTGATGCTGAACAACAATATTCATTTAGAATCTATCAAGGCGGCGTAGTGCCAACTAACAATATCAGAATTGTAAATATAGACGGCTGGGACATAGAAGCATGTGGAGGAACTCACATTAGTCAAACTGGTGAAATCGGGCTTATCAAGATTATCAAAGCAGAAAGAATTCAAGATGGTATAGTAAGATTAGAATTCACTGCTGGAGAAGCTGCATTGAACTATATACAAAAACAGGAAAATCAGCTCACCGTTATTGCACAATCGTTGGGTTCAAGCCGAGAAAAGGTTGTTGATACATTCCAAAAAGGACTTGAGGAGTCAGAAGAGACAAACAAAAAGATCAAGATAATGATACGAAAAATTGCACCTTTAATAGCAAAGTCGATTTCTGCAGAGGCAAGACAACTAGTGCCACAAGGAATTAAACTTTACAACATTTATGATGATGAATTGGATGATGAGTATTATATTGCTATAGGTGAAAGATCTATTGAAATCGATCCGTTGCTTGTTTATATTGCTCTAGTCTCTAAAGGCCAAGGAATTCGTGTGATTGTATTTGTTGGTGAAATAGCAAGAGCTAGAAAAATCAAAGCTGGCGTTATCGCAAAACAACTTTCCAGTCAGCTGGGAGGGTCAGGAGGAGGAAATGAGAGATTTGGCCAAGGTGGAGGTAAATTGAAAGCTAAAATACAAGAAGCATTACTTTCAGCAGAAGAATTAGTTATAAAAATTGTCTCAGGGTAAACACTATAACATGATCAACAGCAATGATATGAACAACAACAATAACAATAACAAGAAGATAGAGTGGCGTTTAATAGAAGAAAAATGGCGTCGTAAATGGGATGAGCAAAAGATCTTTAATATTGATCCTGATTTTTCAAAGAAAAAATATTTCATAACTGTTGCCTATCCTTATCCAAACTCCCCACAACATATAGGGCATGGTAGAACATATACACTTGCAGATGTTCACGCTCGTTATATGAGGATGAAAGGATACAATGTATTATTTCCCATGGGTTTTCATTACACCGGTACACCTATTCTCGCTATGTCGCGAAGAATTGCAGCTGGTGATAAAGAGCTCCTAGAAACATTTCAAAATACTTATCATGTGGCAAAAGATACAATAAAAAGCTTCGTTGAACCTATAAAAATTGCGAGTTATTTTCATAATGAGATTAAACTTGGTATGAAAGAAATGGGTTATTCTATAGATTGGAGACGCGAGTTTACTACAATAGATAAATTATATTCAAAGTTCATTTCATGGCAATTCAATACTCTTCGAAATAAAGGATTGATCGTCCAAGGTTCTCATCCAGTCGGATGGTGTCCAAAAGACCAAAATCCAGTTAGCCAACACGACACAATAGGTGACGTAGAACCGGATTTTAATGAATATACACTAATTAAATTTAAGCTAGATGATGGATATATAATTCCAACTGCAACTCTTAGACCTGAAACTATTTATGGTGTCACCAACTTATGGGTTAACCCCAAAGTAGAATATGTAAGAATACATATTGACAACGAGAGATGGATAGTTAGCAAGGAGGCTGCCAGAAAACTAGAATTTTTGAACCATAACGTTGCAATAGAGTCATCCATATATGGCAGAGAAATAGTTGGCAAATATGTAGAGGACCCAGTTAGAAAGGTTTCAATCCCATTATATCCTGCATCATTTGTTGAATCTAATAACG
This sequence comes from Nitrososphaeraceae archaeon, assembly GCA_035639375.1. GTDB lineage: Archaea > Thermoproteota > Nitrososphaeria > Nitrososphaerales > Nitrososphaeraceae > JAJNBK01. The sequence goes on along the minus strand of DASQYF010000083.1, from coordinate 4,069 downwards.
GTACTGGTATTGTGATGTCTGTACCGGCACATGCACCTTATGATTTTCAAGCTATTGAAGATCTGAAACAGAACATTTCACTCCGAAATGAATTTGTAGAATTAAAGGTCGACGTAATACCTATAACAATAATTGGATCAGAGGATTACACTCCCGACGTAAATAATGACCATCCGATATCACCTGCAGCGAAGATGATAATGAAATACAAAATAAAGGATCAAGATGATCCGCAACTCGAGAAGGCTACTAACGAGCTATACTCACAAGAATATTATAAAGGAAAAATGCTACAGAATACTCAGAAGTATGTAGGTATGCCTGTATCTTTGGCAAAGGACAGGATAAAAAAGGAGATCATTTTAAGTGGCGCTGCTGACGTCATGTTTGAACTAATAAACAAGCCTGTTAGATGTAGATGTGGTACTGAATGCGTAGTCAAGTTATTGAACGATCAATGGTTTTTAAATTATGGTGATAAGAAATGGAAAAACTTAGCACATGAATGCCTTGACAAAATGGATATAATTCCAGAAGAGATCAGACAAGAATTTAATTATGTAATAGACTGGTTGAGAGAAAGAGCATGTGCAAGAAAATCTGGTTTAGGTACTAAATTGCCAATGGATCATGATTGGATAATCGAAAGCCTATCAGATTCTGTTATCTACATGTCCTACTATATACTTGCAAAATATGTCAATAATAATAGCATTTTCGATGGAGATAATAAATTAATGACGAATACTGGTAATGATGTTGATGTTGTTGCTATTGTTGATAATCTAAATGATTCATTTTTTGATTACATATTCTTAGGAAATGGAAATGCTAGCCATATTGCTGTAGAATGCAAAATCTCTTTATCGCTATTGGAGGAGATAAGAAATGAATTTTCCTATTTTTACCCTCTAGATGCAAGACATTCTGGAAGAGATCTAGTTCAAAATCATCTAGCGTTTTTTATTTTTAACCATGTGGCAATTTTTAGAAGGGAGCACTGGCCTAAAAAAATTGTCGTCAATGGTTCTGTCTTGATGGAAGGAAAGAAAATGTCAAAATCTCTAGCCAACATTATTCCACTGCGTACTGCTATCAAAGATTATAGTGCCGACGCTGTTCGTTTAGCGATGTTGGGCTCAGCAGAACTGTTACAGGATGCAGATTTTTCATTTGATGCAATTAAAGGAATTCGGTCAACGTTAGATGATATCTATAACATGGCAATGAACTATTCAACGGCTAAATTAAAACCTGGATCGTCATTAGTTTCATCAATGACAGCATCAGAAATGAAACGTGAAATAGAAGATCGATGGCTTGTAAGCAGATTGCAGAATTATATTACAGATATTACGGTATCAATGGATAAATCAAGAGTACGAAAAGCGTTGCACGATATACTTTATATGTTTGATCAAGATTTACAATGGTACAAAAAAAGAATAAACGCCAAAAACCGAGAAGATTCAGCAATTGTACTTACTTTATCTATATTTCTAAAAAGCCGTATCAGAATGCTTGCCCCATTCGCTCCTTTTATAAGCGAAGAGATCTGGCAGATAATAGGAGATGAGTCTCATTCAATTATTTTTGCAGGCTGGCCCAACGTAAATGAAGATAAAAGAGACTTGGTAGCAGAGGAATCAGAACAACTAATTATTAATATTATATCAGATCTTCAGAATATTCTTAAAGTCACAAAGATCTCCCCGGTCAAAATTATTATCTATACTTCAGCTGGATGGAAACAAAAAATTTATCAAAAGATTCTTTCATTTATATTGTTAAAAAATAAAACTAATTTTGGAGATATCATGAAACAACTGATAAAGGATCCAGAAACAGCAAAAGCCAAGAACGATCCTAAGCTAATACGAAATATAGTAGAAGACATTTTATCCGATCCAATTGAAGCTAGGAATAGACGATTAAAGTTGACAGTTTTTGATGAAATATTCCCCCTCAAAGATGCTAAAATGCTCTTATCTATAGAAAGCGGGAATGCACAGGCGGAGATTATCCTTCATTCAGAAGATGATACACAAAAATATGATCCTAAAGAAAAATCAAAATATTCTAGACCGTTCAAACCTGCAATATATATTGAATAGTCTGAGTGTTTTGTCAAAATTACTGTTAGAATAGCACCTGTTTATTGCAGACGATGCTGTTGATTAGTAGAACGACTTGAGCTGTGATTAAAGGTATTTCTTATTGATTATTTTATATCTGTCCGATTTTCAGTTATATCCTTTCAAGATTCGTTGTGCATTACTTACGGCATACTAAGATATATTTTTCTGTCACCGCTTTGAAGATCATACTTCTTGTTGTATATCTTTGATTTTAATTAGTAGTATAGCCTGCAAATTCTCAGAACAATATGCATATCGCGTTCATTTCTGCATTAAGAGAAGAGAAGAGCCACCATTGCGAATAATGTCTCTATGTATATGCAATATGAATATCATAGAACTCAAAGATTTTATGATTTTTTATAGTTAGGAGAATAAAGAGAAATGTAAATCAATCATATTACAAATTGCTCCAATCCGTCGATTGGTTATTGTAATTAAGGGTTATTCTCCCATCTGGGGGATGTTCTTAATATACCTATAATTTCTATATTTAGTTCATAACTGATATATTTTTTTAATCCTACTGGTTGCAGCACAAAATCATTGATTAGCATGCTACAAGGAGTTGTAGTGTAATCATTGTTTATAGCCTGATCTTTTAATATCACGGATTGTCCTTTTCATATCATGAATATCCTTTAATATTTCATCCATTTCATCCCTAGTGGGGAGATTTAAAACTTTCAAATTCCTTTCTGCAAACTTCTGCATCTGTTTAAAGAGATCAAGTAGGTCACTTGATACCTTTCCATAGGCGACTGAAAATTCTTTCGAGTTATATAAACCCGTAAAAGCATCTTCAAACGCATTTATTGTAATTTTTCTGTACTCATCAAAATCTTCTTTTGACCTGAGTTGTTTGGGTGCTCTCTCAGAGACTTCTTTAGTTGCTTGTAAATATGCCATATTCATTTGCTTCCAGTAATCACTAAGATTAGTTTGTGCGTTGAGTAGGGTCTGACCTAGACCCAAGAGATCCTGAGAATAAGATTTAAACTCTTGGGAAAAAGCAGGGAATAATCCAATAGTAGGCATCTTAACTAATTCAGACCAACTATTGAATAACTTTGTCATCTGTTCCTTTTGCTCGTGTATGCTAATATTGGACGTACTATTTCCTATTTTATCTTTAATATCTTCATCATCTGTCATAATTATCTATAGTTGTTTTATGTGTTAAATAAGTTGATAATTTTAGCAAATTTAAGCTTTATTCTGTATATGGATTACTCGGCTGATCATATTTTGATTTGCTATGACTTCCAGAACAGTCTTGCTTCTAGACAATGCTAATTTAAACAAGTATAAATGGGTTAATTGATATATGTATATTATTGAATAAAAAGCATGTTTTTAAAACTAGCATTGCAAAATTTCAATTTGTCTAATTATTTACTGATATATACTACTAAGCGAGTTTGGGAACATTTGAATCAAAAACATCATAATTTAGCCCCTCTACAGGTTTCAATTGTGTGATTTACAAAGGCGCAGCAGGCTAGATCATGATAAAATTGAGATTTTATTGATTATTGATCTGAGTAAATTTATAAATTGCACTAAAGTATCATTTATTGAATTTAAAAGATGACGATCGGTACCAACGAAAATGATCATGATATTTCTGATGTTAACGATATTTTTGATAATAAAGATTCCTTTAGTGAAGAATCTGTTACATTTGATGATGACGTCAAAGAAAATGAATCTGACCCTCAATTTGATAGTGTTACCTCTTCTCAAATACTCTATAATAATAGTAATAATACACAAGAAGAATTAAAACCTGCTTTAGATTCAAAGTTCTATGCTATTAGGATAACTGGTGGCCAGGAACAAGTAGTTGCAAATATTTTGCAAAATAAGATTAACACAAAAAAAATCAAAATTCTTTCAATTCTTGTGCTTGATAACTTTAAAGGCTATAT